>PNOM01000004.1 GCA_013824835.1 Syntrophus sp. (in: bacteria)
CTCGAAGAAACGACATTTATAATGGAGAGAGCTGGTAAGGTGATGGGGATCGCTTGGCACAAAAGGAAGTCCGGCAAGATCTTCTTCAGCGAAGACACAGCCTTCATTATCATGGTTGAGCATCGCCTTATCAAGAAGCCAGTCTACGGCCCTCATGATATTATCTACGGGATATTGTTGCGAAGACTTTGTATGGATCGTAGTGGAGAGTTATCATAGCCATCTACAGAAGGATATCTTCTTTCCAGCCAATTCGTCTGATATCAATCCTTTTTATGTCGGAAACCCCGAGGTGATACTTATATTCTGCAACGGTAATATGGATTGGTGCTACATCAAGAGGCCTGTCTTCCCCGAAATGGGCGATCCGCTTGAGCCGGAGAAGCTCGGCGCCAACCGCATCAACTGCAACGGGGTCGGTTCCCATGATAAGCCCTTTGTAGGGCCAGACATACCGTCTGTCAAAGAAGTTGGCGCCTCTCCCGTAGAATTGGGGCGTGAGCGCAACCAGAATATTGAGACGGGTCTTCCCCTTTACCATAGGGAGTGTCCATATCTTTCCCAGGTCAGAACAGCCATTGTCATGATACGCCGATGGTGTAGGTACAAACATTATGTAATTTTTCAGGCAGCTTCCTACCCCGGCCCAGTGGTGCACTCTTGTGGGGCGGACGTTGATAAGGGCGGTGGAGTTTACGAATATTGGATTGTCCTTTACCCCTCGATCATCTATGGAAATGTTTTTTTCCTCAACGCCAATATCCATAATACGTTGCTTAATTGCCTTCTCCAGTTCTGCAGGTGTTGAAAGGTATCGCCATACATTACTCTTTATTCCGACAATATCGGTCTTCTTGAAGTAGGTCCTCCACCCGCTGATAGGATCTTTTTCGTCGGCAAGGACCCTTACCGCCTCGTCGAGCATGGACTGCAGGACCTTTTCGTTTATCTCGCCCTGGGGCCCCAAAACGTTGGAATCGCGAATGAGGATTACCTTTGATCTCGATTGTGCCATTCCTTCGAAGGGGACCATGGAGCCGAGGCCCGCTGAAAGAAGAACCCCTGCAGTTCCTTTGATGAAGTCACGACGGGTTATTGCTCCTTTGGTTTTCATCTATCCTCCTTTGACAACGCAGTGTCTGTAGCCTTAATAAGACGCATTGCCAATGCTTCATCAGGTGCGTCAAAAACGATGATTACAAAGCGCCCGCTTTTATTAAGGACCGTCCATCTGTTGTTCTCTGTCTTCACCGAGCTCTTCCCGGATGCATCGGGCATGTAAGCCCTCCGGAATTCCATAAGAGCGCCATCTGCATGGGTTTCCGTGGGGTATTTTACGAGAAGGAGATGAAGCTTACCCTTTTCTGATCCGTATTGGGCAAGGAAAACATCCGTTTCCCCGGAAAGATTCAGAATATTTGCGTGAGAAATAAAAAAGCGCTGGTTGAGAAGGATATGGCTATGGAGAAACCATGATTGTTTCCTTGAATAAGGTGGTCCTCCTACGGGAAGACGGTCCATGATTCCCGGCGGTTTACCGGTCTCTGCTATTGATACGGCGATGTGACGGCCTATATGTAGTGTGGCGGCCTCTATTTCTTTTCCGGCGCTGTCACCGTAAACACTGACAAAATATGGTCCTTTCCAGAAGCGAAGGAGACCGCCTCCGAAGGTTGATCCCTGGCCGATCCCTGCTTCGGGGTCGTCGTTCTCAAAGGTAAACAGTCCATAGGCGTTTTCGGCAGAGGACATCCGAAAAATTTCAGTTGTTATGGAAGACCTTCCCTGCTTTTCATATCGCAGCACGTTCAGATTCTTCATATTGTAAGCGCGGAAGAGTTCAGCGGCGCCATTCATATATTTGAAGGTTGTGTCAGGATCATACCCTGTCGGTCCCTCCGAAATCTTCCAATCCCCCATTGCAGCAGGCCAGAGAACAGGTTCTTTCATGCGCGCCCCCTCATCACAAAACAGAGTAAAGGGAAAAAGCAATCCCAAAAAGATAAACTGCGGCAAAAACATCAACAGTACAACGATTTGTCTCCGAAAGCAGCCTTTCCCTGAAAAAATCATAATGACACCTTTAATAATTTTACCATATCACGATGCGGGTTGAATACAGTATTATTCTGCCTTCATTATCTATCTTCTCTGCGCCCAGCATATTATCTCCCGTGTTTTGTTGCCTGAAGCATTACGGCGCTCCATTGAGATGAAGGCAAGGGCATATTTTTCCCAAGGACGAACTTGGGGAGATAGTGCCCTTTCTTGAAGACTTGCTGCGCTATGATTGTGAATCCGGATGGAAACGCCTGTTTCCAAAGCTCTATAGATTTTTTGTAGATCGCTTCGAAGAGGGCTGGGACAAAGGCCCGAATGCGCCGTGGCATGACTGGCTTCGCAATAGGTACTGGTGAGTAGAGCAGGAAAACTGTGATCAGAAGTGATGCTGCAATCTACGTCTGTTTTCACGGATAATTGCTGACGAAATAAGGAAATTATCGTCCCAAAATAAAAGATGTGATATACTTATAGCAGAAGGTAATTTGGGAGCGGGCCACATTGGAAGATACGGATAAAACCAAAGAAGAATTGTGTCTTGAACTTGCTGCAATGCGTATCCAGTTTGACAGACTGGAGGTTATGCGCACAGATGCGGAAGAGGCGCTGAGGCAGAGTGAGGCCAAATACCGCCATTTCTACGAGAATGTGGCAGAGGGTATATTTCAGACCACCCCTGACGGACATTTGATAAGCGTGAACCCTGCCCTCGCTAAAATGTACGGGTGTGAATTGCCCCAGGAGATGGTAGAAACCCTTACCGACATCGAAAAACAGCTCTATGTCGACCCAGGCGACAGGGTGCGGTTCAAAAAGATTTTAGAGAAAGATGGTGTGGTATCGAACTTTGAGGTCAGGTTCCGCCGCAAGGATGGACAGATCAGGTGGCTCTCCATAAATGCCCATGCAGTGAGGGATGGAGATGGAAATATTGCCTGCCATGAAGGATGTGCGGAAGATATTACCAGCCGCAAAGAGTCGGAAGAAGCGCTACGGAAGGAGCGGGAAACATTTTTCACCATCCTTGAGAATGATCCTACCGGTGTTGCCATGATTGACCCAAACGGCGCATACCAGTACATAAATCCCGAATTCACCCGTATTACAGGGTATACCCTGCAGGATATTCCTAACGGGAAAAACTGGTTTTTGAAGTCATTCCCCGATCCGGCATATCGGGAAAAGGTGATCCGTACCTGGAAAAAGGACAGACTTCTGGAGACAGGCAAATGTTCGGATCGTGAATTCACCGTCACCTGCAAGGACGGGAGCCCCCGGGATATAGATATCAGGACCACATTCATGAAGGACTTCAGCATCTCTGTGTTTAGAGATGTCACCGAGCGTAGACAGGCGGAAAAGACCCTCCGTGAATCAGAGACCAAATACCGCACTGTGGTCGAGGATTCCCTCGTTGGTTTCTCCATCATCCAGGATGGCTATTTCAGGTTTGTTAATAAAAGGTTCTGCGAGATGTTTGGATATGCCTACGAGGAGATTGTGGATACATTTGGTCCAGGGGACCTTACCCACCCGGATGACAGAAAAAGGGTAGATGAGACCGTGCAAAAACAGATTGGCGGTGAGATTGAACATATCGAATATGACTTCAGGTCCCTCAGGAAGGACGGGAAGGTCATCACCGTCAAGGCTCTGGGGAGCACCATCCTTTATCGGGGACGACTTGCGGCTGTGGGAAGTATTATTGATATTACCAGCACCAGGGAGAGAGAGTTGGAGGGTAAGCTCCGTCAGGCCCAGAAGATGGGGGCCATCGGCACCCTGGCAGGGGGCATTGCCCACGACTTCAACAATATCCTTACCGTTCTCACAGGGTATGGCGAACTCCTTAAGATGGAGACCACTGAAGGGGATCGTCTCCGGCAATACGCAGACCAGATACTGACTGCTTCAATGAAGGCGGCCCAGCTCACCAGGAGCCTCCTGACCTTTAGCAGACAGCAGCCCACGGTTTTAAGCCCCCTCCATATAAACAATGTCATCAGGGAAACAGAAAAGCTTCTGAATAGGCTCATCACCGAGGATATTGCCCTTCATACCATACTTGCAGCCGAAGATATAATAGTCATGGCGGATGTCACGCAGATCGACCAGATACTCTTCAATCTTGCCACTAATGCACGGGATGCCATGCCGAAAGGGGGTGCTCTGACTATAGAGACAAGGAGCATCAGTATAGACCATGACTTTGTGGAAATCCATGGGTTCGGCGAACCGGGACAATATGTGCTTATATCCGTCTCTGATACGGGCATCGGCATGGACAGTAAGGCACGGGAACAGATGTTCGATCCTTTCTATACCACAAAGGAGGTGGGGAAGGGAACCGGCCTCGGTCTCTCCACGGTATACGGGATTGTCATGCAGCATAACGGATATATTAATGTCTACAGTGAACCGCAGATGGGAACCACGTTCCACATCTACCTCCCCGCAACGTCGGCAGCATCTGAAGAAGCAGCCAATGCCTCCGAGATCAGGGGAGGGACAGAGACCCTCCTTATTGCAGAAGACAATGACGCAGTAAGGCATGCCATGAGCGACATGCTCCGGAAGTACGGCTATACGGTGATAGGGGCCATCGATGGTCAGGATGCAGTGGAGATATTTGCCCGTGACGGGGATATAGACCTCATTATTCTCGATTCTGTTATGCCGAAAAAGAACGGGAGAGAGACCTATGAGGAGATTAAGAACATCAAACCGGGCATAAAAGTGCTCTTTATCAGCGGCTATACACGAGATATTATCCTTGATAAAGGGATCAGGGATAAGGAATTCCCTTTTATACCGAAGCCTGTATTACCCACTACACTGCTTCAGACATTACGGGAAATACTTGACAAGTAGCGAAAATTTGAGAACACAGTCGTTTGGTCAATGAAGGCAACCAGAAATTTCTTGAAAGACATCATGTCCGGGGAAGGTTTCGCGCAATGGAAGGGATTCATATGTTTTTGAAAAGAGCGTTGTCTTTTTTTAGGTAGATATGCCTATGAATAGAGACAGGCTCAGGGTATTAAAAGAGGGACAGGGAAGGCAGGGAGGTCCGGTTGTATACTGGATGAGCCGTGACCAGCGGGTGGATGATAACTGGGCGCTCCTCTATGCCCAGGAAGCGGCACTGGAACGGAAAGCACCTTTAATTGTGGTATTTACCCTGGCAAAAGAGTTTTTAAACGCGACGATTCGTCAGTACAGGTTTATGCTGAAAGGGCTTGAAAAGGTGAGCAACGAACTGGCTGACCTGAATATACCTTTTTACCTTCTCATGGGAAGCCCGGACCAGGAGATAACACGTTTCATAGATAAACATAGCAGTGCCCTTCTTGTTACTGATTTTGACCCGATGCGCATTAAAAGGGCTTGGAAAAAGACGGTATGCGATAGCATCAGTATTCCCTTCCATGAGGTGGATGCCCACAATATTGTCCCATGCTGGAAGGCTTCGCCAAAGCAGGAGTACGGCGCATTCACATTCAGACCCAAAATAAGGCGTCTCCTTGAAGACTATCTGGAGACCTTTCCGAATGTTGAAAAACATCCCTTTCTATGGGGGAAAGAAGGGGATAACGGCATCAACCGGGGCGAAATTGAAGGCAGCCTGAAGGTGAATACAAAAATCAGCGAGGTTGGGTGGGTATTGCCGGGAGCAGATGAGGCGCAGGCAGCCCTCCGTAATTTCCTTAAAGACAGAATATCCGTCTATTCAATGGACAGGAATGATCCGAATAAAAAAGGACAATCACGCCTCTCTCCCTATCTCCACTTCGGACAAATATCTGCCCAGAGGGTGGTCCTTGAGGTGGAAAAAGGCGCTGTGCCAGGGGATGCACATGAGATTTTTCTGGAAGAACTTATCGTGAGGAGAGAGCTCTCGGACAATTTCTGCTTTTATAACGACCGCTATGATTCATTTGAAGGATTTCCAGAATGGGCGAAGAGAACACTCAATGAGCACCGGGGGAACCATAGAGGGTATGTATATTCCCTTACCCAGTTTGAAGGAGCAGAAACTCATGACGAGCTCTGGAATGCATCCCAGATGGAAATGGTGAAGGGAAAGATGCACGGCTATATGCGAATGTATTGGGCAAAGAAGATACTTGAGTGGACAGGGTCGCCTGAGGAGGCTATAGAAATTGCCATATACCTGAACGACAAATATGAGCTTGATGGAAGAGACCCTAATGGCTATACCGGTATAGCCTGGTCTATCGGGGGAGTCCATGACCGCCCCTGGGGTACAAGAAATATATTCGGCTCAATCCGCTATATGAGCTATAAAGGATGTAAATCAAAATTTAATATTCCTTCATATGTTCATTATGTGACAGCCTTATAAGCTATGGGCAGATGCGTCTGTTATGCCTTACGGAGAAAGAAGGCCCGCTACCCATTCTTCCTTCTTATTTCAGTGACAGTCTCTCCTCCGACTCCCCAGTTATCTGTATCAACTTCGTCAATAACCACAAAGGTGGTCTTCGGATTCTTACCGAGTACATGATGGAGCAACTGAGTTACCCCTTCTATGAGCTGTGTCTTCTGTGCTGCAGTAACCCCTTCCTTTGTTACCTTGATGTTAACGTAAGGCATAAAAACCTCCTTCTGTAGGATTTGTTGGGTATAGTCTACCCTACTCCACGCATGACCGCCTCAAAAAAGTAATTTTGATAATTTAAGGGTATAAAATGATAAAAAACTTACAGGGTTGGAGCCTTTTAAGCAATCAGAGGGCAGCCCTGAACACCTCAAAAATCCCGAAGGGCAGGATGCCCATATAGAGGATAAGAAAAACAAAGATGTAGCACATTGCTTTCTGGTGAAAGGTAAGGGAAAGGGGTTCTATGCGAGAAGCCTCTTTGGAGTAACTCATCCGGACAAGGTTCAGATAGTAGAAAATGGAGATGACTGTATTCGCAGCGCCAATGATTACTATAGAAAGATAACCTTCTTTAAAAGCGCTTGTAAAAAGGAAAAGCTTTCCCGCAAACCCGCCGGTCGGCGGAATACCCGCAAGCGAAAAGGCTGCAACTGCAAGGGTTAAGGCGAGAAGGGGTGCCCGTCGGGAGAGACCTACAAGGTCATTAAGTTCTATATTTTCACCCCTCTTGGAGAGGAGCATGATTACATAGAAACATGCAAGGTTCATGAGGAGATAGACAGTAATGTAGTATATGGCTGCAGTATTGCCGTCCTTGCTGAAGGCGAGTATGCCCATCATGAGATATCCGGCATGAGCAATGCCGGAATAGGCGAGGAGCCTCTTGATATCCTTCTGGACAAGACCTACGATATTGCCGAAGGTCATTGAAAGGGCAGCAAGAACAATGAGAATATTAACGATCTGAGCCGATACGGTAGGGACAGACATGGTAAGTCTTATGAGAAGTGCAGTGCCGGCGATCTTTGGTATGGTGGCAATAAATGTAGTGGTAATATTAGATGCCCCCTCATAGATATCAGGCGCCCAGAAATGGAATGGAAAGAGGGAGAGTTTAAAGAAAAAACCTGAGAGGGTGAGGACTAATGCAAGAATGCCGTAGGGTTGACTGAGAAAAGTAGGGAGAATGCGGGCAATATCAGTAAGAAAGGTAGATTCACAGATGCCGTATATATAGCTCATGCCGTAGAGCATGGTGCCGGTTGCGGTTGCGCCGAAGAAAAGATATTTGACTGCCGCCTCTAACTGGACCTTTGATTGTCCTTTTCTCAGGGGGACGATCACATAAAGGCTATAAGAAGAGATCTCAAGGGCTATTACAATAGTGATAAGCTCAACAGAGCTTACAAGCATCATGAGCCCAAGAACGGAGAAGGCAAGAAACATGAAGTATTCCGGAAGGAATTCCTCATCAATTTCATCCGTTTTTTCAAACATGAAGGCCATGAGACAGAACCCATAGGCGAGCAATGCCTTAAAAAGTTGGGAGAAGAGATCAATCTTGTATGCGCCGCAAAACAGTTCTCCTTTCGAGAAGATGGAAAACAGGGATATGGCGAGTGGTACAATAGAGATCAGACGAACAAAGGAATAAGATGACCCTTTCTTTTTTTTGACAGAAATAAAGAGAAATAGTATTGCAAAAAGGAGCATCGATATTTCAGGCAGCAGAAGATTAAGCATAATTGAACCCCTTAATGGAGATAATTCTGTAATTGGCTGCTAAGATGAGCCAGTGTCTTTTCCACAGTCAGCACAAAGGGACGGGGGAAAAGACCCATCCAGATCACGAACACGACCAAAGGAGCCAGATAAATGATCTCTCTGAGATTCATGTCAGGGATGATCCTTTTATCCTCTCTGCCCCATACGATCTGTTTCAGGAGACGCAGTGTATATGCAGCCGCAATGATTGCACCGACAACAGCAAGAAAACCTGCAATCTTATTATTAATAAACGTTCCGATGAGTATATATAGTTCGCCGACAAAGTTGTTGGTACCTGGAAAGGCGAAGGATGATATGGCAAAGAGACCGAAAAAGCCTACATATACGGGCATTATTGGGCCGAGCCCTGCATTGTCATAAATCTCCCGGCTATGGGTTCTTTCGTATACAATGCCAACGCAGAGAAAAAGACCGCCTGTGGTAATACCATGGTTAAGCATCTGAAGCAAGGCCCCTTCGAATCCGAAAAGGGTCAGGGTGAAAATTCCGAGGGTTGCAAAGCCCATATGGGCGACGCTCGAATAGGCGATCAGTTTCTTCATATCGGTCTGACTTAAGCAGACGAATCCGCCGTAAATGATCCCGATTACGGACAATATGATCATGAGAGGGGCGAAGTACACGCTTGCCGCAGGGGTTATGGGGAGGCAGAACCTCAAGAAGCCGTATGTTCCCATCTTAAGGAGCACGCTTGCAAGAAAGACGCTTCCTACAGTAGGCGCTTCCGTATGGGCCGCAGGCAACCATGTGTGGAATGGAAACATGGGCACTTTAATCGCAAAGGCTAATGCAAAGGCGCAGAATACCCATACCTGGAATGTGAAGGTGAAATCCTTTACGAACATGGCCGCAGGAATGCTGAAGGTCCCTGTTTTCAGGTATACGGCAATGATGGCAACAAGGAGAAAAACACTGCCGAAGAGGGTGTATATAAAGAACTTTATAGACGCGTAGTCTTTCCTGGGCCCTCCCCAGACGGCAATTAGAAGGTACATTGGGATAAGCATGGCCTCCCAGAAGACGTAGAAGAGAATAAAGTCAAGGGCGCTGAAGACTCCGATCATCGCAGCCTCCATCATAAGGATGCAAAACATGAATTCCTTAACCCGGTTCTGTATGGCAGACCATGAGGAGAGAACGCAAAGCGGGGTAAGTAAGGTTGTGAGAAGTATGAGAAAAATTGTTATCCCGTCAATGCCGAGGGTATAGTTTATATTGAAGGAAGGGATCCATGGAAGAAGCTCGCCGAACTGGAAGAGGTGGGTATCAGTTTTAAAGTTGGTATAGAGCAGAAGGGAGCAAAGAAAGGTGATGATCCCTGTGATGAGGGCGGTTACCTTCATCGACTTCTCGCTTTTCATGAAGAGAAGCAGACATGCGCCTGCGAGGGGGAGAAAAATCGTAGTCGAAAGGATCGGAAATGCGAGAGAATTCATTATGAGGTACTGTTCCATTTGTATCATTCTGTTACCTGCCCATTAAAATAAACCAGATGATGAAGAAAAATATGAATAATGACATCCCCACGTAGGCCTGAATTCTTCCTGTTTGAAGTTTTCTTACAACAAAGCCGAGGGTCCTGACTGAAACTGCAGATCCGTCAACAATGCCATCGATTACGGTTCTATCAAAGGCATAGGATATTTTTGCGTTTATGAAAAGAAGTCTAAGGCCAAGGGTCCTGTATAATTCACCCCAGAAGGCATCGATAGGGCTTACGATCCTGTTGTCGATCCACATGAAGATTCTCCCACCCTTCCTGTAGATGTAATCGACGTCGAGGTTCATCTTGTCCTCAGGGGAAAGCTTCTTTACGAGAAGGAAAAAGACAAGTCCTGTAAAGGAGAGTATCTGGAGCATCTCAGCGAAGTGATGGGATGTATAGGGATGGTATTCTGATTTATAAGGCAGAAGAATATAAAGCGCATCGGGAAATACACCTATTAAAAAACAAAGGGCAGATGTAAGACCCATTGCCCAAAGCATATTCCTGGGAGGTTCTTTTGCTTCAATGGGCGCTTCTTTGCCGAAAAAGGCGAAGTATGTTACCTTCAAGCCAACGGAAAGGAACGTACCGATGCCCGCAAGATTCATAAGCCCAAAAAGCCAGAGCCGTCCTGTCTCATGGGCAGATGCTGTAATCATTGATTTGCTTACAAAGCCGCTGAAGAAGGGGAATCCCGAGATAGATATGGCGCCCACGATGTAAAAGATCATGGTGAGGGGCATATACTTATAGAGGCCGCCAAGTTTCGATAGCTTTGCGGTGCCGGTCATATAAAGGATAGATCCAGCGCCCATGAAAAGGAGCGCCTTGTAGAGTATATGCGCGAAGGCATGAGCACATGCCCCATTCAGGGCAAGTTCAGTTCCTATCCCTATTCCGGCAACCATGTATCCTACCTGGCTCACGATGTGATAGGCAAGGACGCGGCGTATATCATTTTCAATGACTGCATAGAAGACTCCATATACGGTCATTGCTGTGCCCATAACTGCAAGGATCTCAAAACCGGGAAAACCCCTTAAAAGCACGTAGACTGCGGTTTTTGTGGTAAAGGCACACATTAAAACTGCCCCTTCCACGGTAGACTCGGGATAGGCATCAGGAAGCCATGCATGGAGCGGTATTACTGCGGCATTAAGGCAAAATCCTGCAAGTATAAGATATTCTGGAAGGGATGCCTGGTCAGGAAAGATCCTGGTAAAGGTAAAATTGCCGGTTTTCGCATAATAGAGCATCATGCCCATAAAGAACAGGAGGCCTCCGAATATGTGGATAAGGAGATATCTGTACCCTGCGTCGATCGATCTTTGTTCTTTTCTGTACCAGACCAGAAATACTGAGGAAAAGGCCATAATCTCCCAGAAGATAAAAAGGGTCAGGTAATCCCCTGAGAAGATTGCCCCTAAAGAACTTCCTATATAAAAGGAGCCTGCGATATAATGTCCGTCTTCTTTCCGGTGGAGTCCGTAAAGGGCGCCGAGAAAGGCCATTATGGTGAAGACCCATGCAAAGATAAGGCTCAGTTTGTCAACTCTGCCGAAAACAACATTTGCATTGAGAAAACGGTATGCACCGTATGTGCCTGCCTGCATAAGGGCAACGTCGATTATGGAAAGTATGGGGATGAGTAGGGCAATCCCTTTTTTTGCCTTACCTTTGAAAAAGGGGAGGAGAAGGCTGCCGATAAAGAAAAATAGTGCCGGATGTACCCACTTATCCATAAAAATCATTGTCCTTTGCGAGAAATAAATGAGCAATGCCCTTTGCAACCTTTATAAGCAGAAAACAGCCCACGATACCGAATATGGTCCAGAAGGCATATATCTTGTCAATAAGATAATGGGCGTCAGCCCGTGATAACAGTACATCAAAGAGAACCAGGGCAATAAGATAGACGATAAGCACCTTTTTTAATGCTGCCATGTGGGATCGCAGGAATTCGATATATTTCAGTATCATGAGAAAAGCCTTCCTATCATATTGATAAAGAAATTGGGAAAGATACCAAGAAGTACGGATATGAGAGAAGCAAGTACCAAGGGGACGACCATAGTCATGGGGGCTTCTTTAATTCCTGCCCTGCTCCATGAACGATTTTTACCCTGGAAAAAGGCCTTGATGGTGATGGGTGCGAAGTAGGCCACATTCAGGATCGTACTTGCCATAAGTACAACAAGAATGGGCATATTACTAATCTCAAGGGCGCCATTCAGGAGATACCATTTTGTAACAAAACCTGCTACAGGTGGCGCTCCGATCATACTTAGAGAAGCGATCGCAAAGGCACCCATAGTAAAGGGCATTGCATAGCCTAATCCCTCCATATTACTGATCTTTTTATTGTGTGTTGCTACGTAGATAGCGCCTGCGCAGAAAAAGAGGGTAATCTTGCTGAATCCGTGGTTTACGATATGAAGGATGCCGCCGGTGATTCCAGACACATCAAGGAGCGCGACCCCCAGGACGATGTATGATAGCTGGCTGATTGTTGAATAGGCGAGCCGTGCCTTGAGATCATCCTTTGTAAGGGCAATAATTGAAGCTGCAAGAATAGTGAAGGAAACCACGTAGGCAGTGCAGATACCGAGATTCAGATTCTGAAGGAGTTCTACCCCGAAAGTGGAGAGCATTACCCTTGATATACAGAAGACGCCTGCCTTCACAACAGCAACGGCATGGAGCAGAGCGCTTACCGGGGTGGGGGCAACCATTGCGGAAGGGAGCCAGTTGTGGAGAGGCATAATGGCAGCCTTAGCAAAACCGGCAATAAAAAGGACATACGTGATGCTTACCCAGAATCCATCAGCATTTTTCGGGAAGATGCCGCCGGTAATATTGTCTGCAAAATCGAGGGTTCCTGTGAATATATAGGTAAGGACCACTGCGGGAAGAAGAAAGCCCTTGGATGTTCCCATGAGATAGACAAAGTACTTCTTTGCGCCGGCGTAACCTTCCTCGTCCTGATGATGAGCAACGAGGGGATAGGTAAAGAGCGAGATAATTTCATAGAAAAGGTAGAGAGAAAAGAGACTTCCCGAAAAGGCAACGCCCTGAGCCCCGACTATGGCAATGGCAAAACACGTATAATACCGTGTCTGGCTGTGCTCTTTAAGGGTCCTCATATATCCTATGTTATAGAAAGTCGCGAAAATCCAGAGGAAGGAGGATACGATGCCGAAAATCAGCGAAAGTGCATCAACCCTGAAGTTGAGTGATATTCCCGGAGCAATGGTTGATAGGGTGTAGATAATCCTATTACCCTCAAGAATAGTGGGAACCATATATGCCACGGATATGAAGGTAAGCACGGACCCGGCCACAGACCAGAATTCCCGGATGTTCTGTTTTTTCCCGGACAGGGATATGAGAAGGGTCGTTATGAGAACGATTACTATAGGTATGAGAGGTTGTACACTTTCAATCAGCATGGTCTATCAGTCCTTCATCTCCTTAAGCTTTTCACCTTCTATATGTTTATATTTTCTGAAAATGAGAATGATAATACCCAGGGCGATGGCCGCTTCTGCTGCGGAAATACCCATGATAAAAAGGGTAAAGACCTGCCCTGCCGCATCCCCTGCCTTGGAAAATCTGTTAAAGGCGACATAATTGAGGCCTGCCCCATTCATAATCAACTCAAGGGATATGAGCATCCCTATGAGGGTCCGTCGGTACAGCATACCCAATATACCTGCAGAGAGGAGAAAGAGGGCAACAAATAGGTAAATATTCAAGTTGTTGTAAAGGAGTGTTCCTGTCATTTTTCCCCCTTGGAGAAAAGGGCAAGCATGATTGCGCCAATAATACTCACTACAATAAGCAGGGAGATTAACTCAAAAGGAAGCATGTAGGTATCAAAAAAGGCCCTGCCGATGTCTTTTGTGGTAATCACGGACAACTTTTTGTCTGTCCGGCATGTCCCCATAATAAAATTAACAAAGACAAAGAATGTAAAGACAGGCACAATAAGGGCTGTAAGTATCTTGGATAAGCCGGTCCAGCCTTTAGGCGCCTTCATGTGGAGGTAATGGGGGCCGGCGATCATGACGGCAAAGACGATGAGAACCGAGATGGCGCCCACATATATGAGAATCTGCATCATGGCAATGAAGGGGGCATTGAGAAATATATAGAGGCCCGAAATGCCGAACATAGTGACTATGAGGGAGAGGAGGGCATAGATCATGGAGCTCGTCAGCGCAGTTGCCAAGGCACTAAAGAGGGTAAGGAGCATGATGAGGATAAAAACTATTTCGCCAAAGGTCATCTATTTCCTCTTCTCATATTCTTTTACAAGGTCAAATTGACACTCTGCCCGTGTGTAGACCGCGCGATTATAATCCGCTGAGAAGGCAAGAGCATCAAAATTGCATGTTTCAACGCATATGCCGCATTGGCTGCATGTGGTGAAATCAAGTATATACTCGGTACAGGTCTTTTTCTTTTCGCCTTCTTTCTTCTCCCCTTCGATTTTTTTAATCGAGTGTGAGGGGCATGCTTTGACGCAAGCCATACAGACGACACACTTTGTGCGGTCAGGGTTTTCCTCATCGCCGACAAGCTTTGTGTGGCCCCGGAACCTTGGCGGTATCTCGCACGTTTGTCTCGGGTACTGAACGGTGACTACAGGCATAAAGAAGGTTTTGAGGGTCACTCCCAATCCTGTGATGAGAGAGTAAGCACCTTTAATAATCGCAGAGGGAGACGTCATACTCATAGTATTTTTAACATACCTCCGGTAATGAGCAGCCACAGAAAAGAGACGGGTATCAGCACCTTCCATGAGAAGTTGAGGAGTTGATCAAACCTCACCCGCGGGAAGGTCCACCTGAACCAGACGATAATGAAAGCAAGTGCATAAGTTTTTATAAAGAACCATATAATACCGGGTAGAATTGGTCCCTGATAGCCGCCAAGAAAGAAAATAGTCGCTACAGCGCAGATGATGAATATGTTCGAATACTCTGCGAGAAAGAAGAGGGCGAACCTCATACCTGAATACTCCGTATGAAATCCTGCTACAAGCTCGCTTTCAGCCTCGGCAAGGTCAAAAGGTGTTCTGTTGGTTTCAGCCACCCCTGCTATAAAGTATATCAGGAAAGGAATAGGGTGATACACAACGAACCATATTCCTTTCTGAGCTTCCACAACATCCTTCAAGGAGAAGGAATTACACATGAAGATAACAGGAAGGAGCGCGAGGAGAAGGGGTATTTCATAGGCAATGTTCTGGGCAACACTTCTCATGGCGCCAATGAGCGAGTATTTATTGTTAGAGCCCCATCCGGCAAGGAGGAGGGAGAGTACGGACAGGGAGGAAAAGGCAAATATTACAAGTATCCCCACATTGATATCTTTCACCTGCAAGAACGAATCAAAGGGGATTACCACGAAAGATACAAGGACGGGTATAAAAATAACAATTGGAGCCAGAAAATAAAGGGGTTTTTTGACATCTTCCGGGGTAATAATATCCTTACCGAGGAGCTTTATGCCATCGGCAATGGCCTGAATAAGGCCGAAGGGGCCGACTTCCTTGGGGCCTATCCTTCTCTGCATATGCCCTGAGACCTTCCGCTCGACCCATGTAAGGATCAACACATTGACCACAACTACTACGAGTACACCAACGAGGCCGATGACGTTCCTTACTACCTCTTTGCCAACTATGTTTATGATTTCGTTCATTCTTTGATCTTCTCGGTTTTTCGAATCCAGTTTTTCATCTGTCTATCTCCGGTATGACAAGATCAAGACTTCCAAGACTGGAAACAGCATCAGCGATAAGGGTTCCTTGTGCAAGATAGGGGAAGATGATGAGGTTTGAAAAAGAGGGTACCCGCCAATGCATCCTGTATGGGGTGTCCGTCCCATCGCTCACAATATAGACCCCAACTTCTCCACGGGGGGATTCAACGGTGTGGTATACATCTCCCTTTGGCGGTTTCATCTTCTTGGGCACCTTTTCAGTCACATAGGGCCCTTCGGGAAGCATATCAAGGGCCTGCTCTATGATCTTCAGACTTACTTCCATGTCATGTACCCTGATCATATACCTGTCAAGGGCATCGCCGGTCATCTCGTGAGGCACATCGAAGGCGATACGGTCATAGGCTGCGTATGGTTCAACCTTCCTGATATCATAGGGAATGCCCACACTGCGAAGAACAGGCCCAGAGAATCCGTATTTCCTCGCTTTTTCCGAGTCCAGAATACCTATGCCCCTTGTCCTGTTGATAAATATGACATTTTTTGTAACGAGGGTCTCATACATTTTAAACCGTTCGTACAACCTTTTCACAAAAGCTCTGGTACCCTCTACAAACTGTTCATCAACATCGTTGTAAAGGCCGCCGAACCTCATGTAGCAATAGGTGAGTCTTGAGCCCGTGATCCTTTCAAGGATGTCGTTGATCTGCTCCCTGTCATCAAACACATAGAGAAAGGGTGTAAGTCCGCCCAGGTCGGCGAGGTATGCGCCAAGCCAGAGGAGATGGCTTGAAAGCCTGTTTAACTCAATGGTAATTGTTCTTATAATCTGTGCCCTTTCAGGCACAGGGATGCCGCAAAGTTTTTCTACTGTACAGACGTATGCAGCATTAAAACTCATGGGTCCCAGATAATCCATGCGGCCCGTGTTGGGCAGGAACTGCATAAACCCTCGGTTTTCACCCATTTTTTCCTGCATCCTGTGGAGATATCCAAGGACTGGTTCGGCTGAAATCACATACTCACCATCCATCTTCAGTACTACTCTCAAGACACCATGGGTGCTCGGGTGCTGAGGTCCCAGATTGATGGTAAAGGCGTCTTCCTCTTCCTCAACATTGAAGGCAGAAAGCCTCTTTTTGTCTTCCGGCGGAACTGGCACTTTTCCCTTGCGCAGGGGATAAAAGTCTATCCCGTCATGGAGGAAGAAATAGCCCATATTTGGATGATTATCAAAGACTACTCCGAAAAATTCATGTATTTCTCTCTCGTACCAGGCTGCACCATCAAATATATTGGACATGGTGGCCACGTGAGGATTGGCAGGATCTATTCTGAGCGCCACCTTTGTCCTGCATAAAAAGCGATAATTGTTGAAGAAATAAAGCACCTCAAGGTAGTCCTTGTAGTCTACGCAGAGCATGTCTTCGAGATAAAACTTCTCGTCGTCGAAAAATTGTACTATTTTGTTAAGATTATCTTTCGAAGCAGATATGCTGATATTGTAGCCTCTTTCCGCATAGGCCGTTTCCGTTGCCTCTGCTCCGGCAACGGCTGTATTGAGCTTCTTTATGACGTCGGTTACCATTTGGCCTCTGGTGTGGGGAATCGCCTTGTGCCGGTCAATTTTTCCTCCAGTTTGAGAAAGCCTTCGAGAAGGGCCTCAGGCCTCGGAGGACAACCAGGTACATATACATCTACAGGAACGAGAAGGTCAACGCCTTCAATAAGATTATACTGATCTTCGAATACAAAAGGTCCGCCCGATATGGCGCAATTACCCATGGCGATTACCCATTTGGGTTCCGGCATCTGATCATAAAGGGTCTTGAGCAGGGGGGCCATTTTCTTTGTAACCGTTCCGGAAACGATCATTACATCTGCTTGCCGGGGTGACGCTCTGAAAATCTCACACCCGAACCGTGCAATGTCAAACTTTGCCATGGCCGCTGCCATCATCTCGATGGCGCAACATGCAAGCCCAAAGGTCATGGGCCAGAGGGCATTTGCCCTGGCGAGGTTGAGTATCTGGTCAAGAAGGGCGAATTTTATAATTGGATCTTTCGTTTCCAGGTAAACACTCCTTTTCCCCATGCATAGATGATTGCAGGCGCAAGAATAAGGACAAAGGCAAGCAATGAGTAAAACTCATAGGCCTTTGCGCCTTTTGTATAGCTCACTGCTATGGGGAAGAGATAAAGGACATCAACATCAAAAGCGATAAATATGAGGGCGTATATATAATAAGAGGCGCTGTATCTGATCCATGCGCCGCCAAAGGGTTTAACGCCACATTCATAGGTGGTAAGAGTTTTCTTTCCACTCGTGCGGGGGGCCACCAAATAGGAAATTAATACGGGCGCGAGGGTGAAAACAATCGCTACCACAAAGAAAAGAAGGACAGGAAAAAATTCGGTCAAAGTATCCATTATCAGCCTATATTGTATTTAGTATGTTTGCTGATCGTTTGTCAAGACTTTTTGTGAAAATATTCCCATGCAATGTCATTCCCCTGTATTTATGCATATAAAATCCTGATTAATATGTAATTAAATCTCACAAAGCACCATGTTTTATCCATATTCCCCTTAACGTATGATGTACTTCCCCGTCCCGGGAACAGCAAGCAGTTGCATCATTATTTCGGATAAGCAATTCCTATACCACACGGGATTCGCATGACCGGTTTTGAGAAAAAAAACCACAACACAGTGTGTTTGCAGAGATTATCCTCTTGCCCACGAAAGGCAAATCATCAGGATAGAAAGGCGCCACCTGTATACTAATGTTACAAAACCAGATACTCGATCGCCTTGCTCGCAATGACATCTGACATAAAATAGATTATAGAATTAGAAACGGAATAAGGGATTTGGTATCACGCCGTCGCTACGGGCTCCGGCATGGGCCGGTATCGTTGCTACCGGCCTTCTGACACGACAGTTATGTAGGGATAATTCTTTATTCGTCTCATGAAGGTTTCCTTTTTCTCAAAGGGCACGTTTATGGCGTATGTACCCTTGGGAAGCCGGTATTTTCTCAGATGGAGGTTGAAGTTCCTGAAGGTTCTGTAGGGCGCTTCCATACATTTTGCAAATATATTAATATGGGTCTCCCGGTCAAGGTCGAGGGATATTTCGGTGAGGTTCACAGGTTTATATAATGTCTTCTCATCTATATATATGCCGAAACGCTCCCGGTTTTTTATGATCTCTTTAATAGCAGCAATCCTTAAGATGTACCGTTCTGTCTCCTCGGGGAGATAGAGGTCGAAGAAATCTTTCGTTTCCTGGTTTTCTATGGCCTCCCGCAATCTGCCTGCCCCGGCGTTGTATGCGGCCATGGCAATGAGCCAATCCCCGAATTCTCCATGGAGCCTCCTGAGATGGGTTAAGCCCGCCCTCGTTGCCTTCTTTATGTTGTATCTCTCATCAATATGGTCGTTTACAGAGAGTCCTTCTCTTTTTCCTGTTTCCTTGATGAACTGCCATATTCCTCCGGCACTGGCCGGGGATATAGCGCGGGGATTAAGGTAGCTCTCTGTGATTGCGAGATAGATAAGATCAGGGGGCAGGGCCATTCGTTGGATCTCCCCGTTGATCATGTCTGAATACTTGAGATACCGCTTAACGAGTATTGTCAGAAGACCCTTATTCTCTAGAAAGAGGAAGAATTCCCTCTCATATCTCTCCCGTGTATCCTCTCTTGTGAGGGGTATCCTTTTATCACATAATGTAAGAGGGTCTGAGATGTAATCAATTCTATAGATTTCAGTTTCACTTTGTAAACGTGCCACCTCTTTTTCGAGGTCCGAAACCCTTTTTTCAACGGTAGTTCCTTTTTTATGGGATGTTTGAGCATCCCCGTGGGCTGGAAGGCCAATGCAAAGAATCTGAATAATTATGAAGGTGCATATAAAGCGCAGCGTTCCTCTGTGCCTTCGAACTTTCTTGTGTACCCTGTTCAATCTGCGCCCCCTTTCTTTTCCCCTTTTCACTCTTTTTTCATACTCCTTCTTTTACCATCCGCATGAGTATGTTGATACGGTTGCTCATCCGCTCCATGAGGTGTTTCATATCGACCTGAAGAGAGCTGAGGCCCTCATATTTTTTCTTGTATATTGTATCGATCTCCATTCTCCAGTGTTCCAGTATCTCAGCCTCCTTCTTGTTCGACTCTATTTCAAACTTTTTTTTCAGTTCTCTCGCGAGTTTTTCATTCATCTCCATAGGATTTCTCCTCCCTTTTTTTTACCACATGTCTGTAAATTACGATGAGCAGCAGCACGCCGACGAGCACTGCCGGAACTATGTAAAGCTCATATTTCCTCACATCGTTGACAAAGATCAATACTACCTGTCCGAACAGGTAGCCGATAAGGGAAACCATTACGCTCCAGAGAAGGGCGCTCAATGTGCTGTAGAGGAAGAAGGTGCGTTTCTTCAAATCTGTACACCCAAGGAGCAGTAAGATGATTCCTCTTACACCGACAAAAAACCGCACGAGAAATATGATGTAATTGCCGGACCTCTTGATAATGCTGTTTGCCAGGTGTATTCTGTTTCGGAGAAATGCATATCTCTGGATGATCTTTCTGCCAAAATATTTTCCAAGAAAAAAGAATGTACAGTCACCTGCAAAGGTCCCTGCAAAGGCCCACAACATGACCCGTTTAAGGTCCATGTAGTGTAGTTTGGAAAAGATGCCCCCAAGGAGAACGGTAGTTTCACCCTCAAGAAAGGTGCCTATAAGGATCGCAATATAACCGTATTGAGCGATGTAATTTTCCATTGTCTACATTCTATATAGATTATAAAACTAAGGTCAACAAAGATTTGCACACTCCTGTCTTTTCAGCCCGGTCGGGTTACCCCGTAGGCGCCCCTGCGCTGTCCTTCTCCTCCTGCCCGTTACAAGTGAATTTATTACTTTTTTTCTCGCTTATCTTCATGAGGAGGATGCCGATTTCAAAAAGGATATAGGTGGGCACTGCAAGGAGCATCATATTGTATATATCCGGCGTTGGTGTGATCAGAGCAGAGGCAACGGTTATGAAAAGAATTGCGTAGCGCCTGGTCTTTGTAAGGTTTTTTGCCTTTACGAGCCCTATTTTGTTCAGGATCAAAAGGATGATAGGCACCTCGAAGGTGATCCCGAAGGCAAATATCATGGCTGCAGAGAATACGACGAATCGCTGAACAGAGATCATTGCCTTTATATGGCCGGTTCCATACCCGAGAAGGAACGAGATGCCGGAAGGAAGGACTACAAAATAGCAGAAAAGGCCTCCCAGATAAAAGAGCAGTATGGAAAAGAAAACAAAGGCATATCCCTGGATGGGTTTTAAGGGGGTGACAGAGCGAAACTCATGCCATATGAGATAGATCAGTATAGGGAGAGAAAAAAAAACACCCCCATAAAGGGCAATCTCAACGGATGCGAGAAATGCCTCGGGAAAGCTCAGATAGTAGACCTGGATATTCGCAGTCTTGAGAAGGATAAGGATAAGGCTTTTGGCATAGACGAAGCTGATGATAGCTGCCAGCGTTACAACAGCAAGGGCCTTATACAGAAAGCGTTGAACCCCTCCTAAAGCCCTGAAGAGTTTTTCTCTATCCATTTTAGCTCGATCCGGGAGGTTCCCAGAGAAATGATATACTTCAAGGCATCATCGACGGCCATGTCGAGGAATGTGAGTTCCTGTTCAGGTACCATGATGAGATATCCTGACGTGGGATTGGGTGTAGTTGGTATAAAAACGGAACAAATGGTCTCTCTTTCCCGGCCCGCTATCCTGTTGGTGATAAAGCCGATTGCGTACCTTTTTTTAAAGGGAAATTCCGCGAGGACAACCTCTTTAAAGGCCTTCTTTTTTTCCGAGGAAAATGCGTCGGTCATATCCTTTACCGAGTTGTATATGCCTTTTACAAAAGGTATTCTGGTGAGAAAGGTTTCTCCCAGACGGAGCAGCCTTTTCCCCATATAATTAGTAGCAAAAATACCGGTAACATAGACGATGATAATGAATAGAAAGAAACCGGCAACAGGGGGTATGTCCATCTCTTTTCCAGTGACGGTTGAAACAACCTTATTGATGACCGGGTATATTACGGCGTCTACCGATGAAACCACGAGATAGATGATATAGATGGTTATGATCACCGGGATGAGGATAAAAAGGCCTGCAAGAAACTTCGCTTTTACGTGTTTTGTAATATCCATTATGTCACATAGTATAATTGAATAAGGGGAAAGTCAAATCTGAGCAGACCCCTTTTTATGGGAGATTCTGTCTTTTATCCATTTGCCAGCAACTTCCTTTATGGTGTTTTGCATTGCTCTTCATGGTTGAGGCGATTTCCGTCAGCTCCCCATAGTGGGTGAAAGCTCGCTGTCTGTTGTGTGTAATGCCTATGGAGAGGGCGATTATGGGAAATTGTTTTATGTTTCCCTGACGGTCCATGGATTGGATTGAGCCCCGCTCTCTGTCTTCCGAGTCGTAAAAGGTGGGAATGATCCTATCAAAGGAGTTTATGATCTCTTCAGCAGCCTCTTCGATCACATTGAAATCCATGATGAACACAAAATCGTCACCCCCGATGTGGCCTACGAAGCTGTCCTTGGGCTGAATGCCTTTTGCTGTGTTGAGGATGAGCCTTCCTGTTACCTTTATGACTTCATCGCCCCGGCTGAATCCATAGTAATCATTGAAAGGTTTGAAATGGTCAAGATCCGCATAGGCGAAGGCGAATTCGTTGCCGTTGTCAAACCTGTCCTGAATCTGCTTGTTTATGGAGATATTGCCGGGGAGGCGTGTTAAGGGGTTAATCTCAATCATCCTTTCCGACCTGATAGTGGAGAGCTCGGTTCTTGTTATCAGCTCTTTCGTGATTTCTTCTTTCCAAAGAAAATCCTCCACAAGGAGGTTCTCCCATTGAAAAGATGTAGGTTCTGAATTGTTCAAGATGGCCAGGACGGGTAACTGGCTAAAGATGGGATCTTCCTTCAAGTTGCTGAGGATAGTGATGGTGTTGTGGTCATCGAGGTCGACATCGAGTATTATGAGATTGGGAATAGAGTTATAGATGTAATCGAGGGCGGCCTGCATTGTCTTGAAGGCAACCACCCTGTAACAATCCTGGAGCATCTTTTCGATGATGCTCATGAGGGCCATGTCTGGGGAAATGAGTACGATTGTCTTCATAGAGGTGAAGGGTTTTAGGCGAAGAGGCCCTCAGAAGCCTCTACTGCTACCTCCATATCCTTCAGCACCTCCTGCAGGTCTGCTTCCGAGAGATCCAATAACTTCCATGCAGTCTGGTTAACTGCCGGCACCCAGGGGTCACCGGCAAAGCCTAAACCCCGTGCCCTCATGAGAACGTCGGATACATGAATTATTGCCGTCTCTACCCGTGTGTACTGCGATGATCCCGGTCTATGGTGGTTTCCGATAATCTCCACGAGGTTCCTTGGAAAACTCCATTTCTCTGTCATCCAAACACCTATTTCCGCATGGTTCACACCGAAAAAATCCCGCTCTGCCTCGTAGATGGAGATTCCCTTATTTGCAACATCGTTGATTAATGTCTCGTATTCCTTAGGGAACTGGAGGATGAGAATAACCTTTCCGAAGTCATGGAGGAGCCCCGCTACAGAGACCTCCTCGAACTCCTTTATGCCCTTTTTCTTCGCCAGGGTCCGCGCTGCTGCAGCACAGCCGAGTGAGTGTTCCCAGAGGCCGATCATGGATTTTTGCATGAGATCGAAAACAGATACCCCGAGAAGAAGTCCTTTTACCACATTCAGGCCGAGAAGCATTACCCCTTGCGATACCGTCGATATTCTTCCGGGAAAGCCATAAATAGGGGAGTTGACCATCTTCAGTATTTTAGTAGCAAGAACGGGATCATTCGAAATTAACTTGCTGATCTGCATAAGGGACGTCTTCGGGTTCTCCATCAACTCCATGAGCTGTCTCAGTACGCTTGGAATTGTGGGAAGGGTTTGGAGATTTTCGACTTTTCTACGAAGGGCCTTTATGTCAATATCATCCATATAGGTCCTCCATATGTTTCTTGACCACCCTTTTTAAGACATCCATATAGGGTGCTGTTTCCACATTGCTGAACCGTCTATCCAGGTCGACCAGCATCTGGTCCAGGGAAGAGCCTGCGCCTTGCTCCCCCTTTATGTAAACAGCCTCTATGTCCATATTGTGTATCTTTCGTATTAACGAGTCGGTAAGTTCTGTTTCTTCAGGGAGAATGAGGATCCCGCTCGCATTTGTAACCGGCTTCGACAAAATCATACCCGGTTTCAGGTTTTCTGCAAGTATTTTCGGCACGTTCCGTTCTCCTTAATGTAATGCAAAGATCTGGAAAACTATATCAAATAACCTTCGAATAATCAAACAATGGGCAAAGCCGTCACGTTTATCCCGCGCCGTTTGCTATGCCCAGTGGACCCATATCGCTTGATTTTTCAATGATGATCTCTATCCTTCTGTTGAGTGCCCGGTTTTTGGGGCTTGTGTTGGGTATCAGGGGGCGATACTCCGCATATCCTACCGCTGATGTTTTTTCAGGCGGGAAACTGCCCTTTTCCACCATGAACCGTACCACTTCCGTTGCCCTTCTCACGGAAAGCTCCCAGTTTGATTTAAAATCCCTGGTGCTGATGGAAACATTATCTGTATGCCCCTCAATCCGGATATGCCTGTTTACCTTTTTAACAATGGGCATGATCTTTGTGAGGGTGTTTTTGGCGTTTTCTTTCAGATCTGCCTTGCCTTCATCGAAAAAGGCATTGTCAAGAGCCCTTATCACAATGCCCCTTTCATCTACAAACACAGTAAGGTTTTGATCATGGTTGTCCAGGGGGGCAACATTTTTAATCTCTTCTTCGAGTTGTTTTCTGATCGCGCTGTTGATTGTTTCTGCCGGTATAATGCTGTTTATTGCAGTGTTAGTCGAATTTCCCTCTTTTTGAGTACTTGTACCTCCGGAAAAAATAGTCCTCAGATGTGAAGTGACTTCCTGATATTTCTGGGCATCCTGTTTTGAGAAGGTATACATCATAATGAAAAAGGCAAGGAGCAGAGTAATAAGGTCTGCATAGGTGAGGAGCCACCTCTCGTGGTTTTCATGTTCCTCTTCCCTTCTTTTCCTTTTCATAGGTCCTCGCTGGTTTTCTTATTGGGAAGGAGAAAGGAAAGGAGCTTCATCTTTATTACCCGGGGATTATCTCCCATGGCCAGTGATACTACCCCCTCGCTGATGATTTCAAGGTGAAGGGCCTCTTCCTGATGCTTTGCTTTTAACTTGTCCGCAATAGGCAGGTAAATCAGGTTTGCGAGGGCGACGCCCCATAGTGTTGCGATGAAGGCGCTTGCAATGGATGACGCCATATTGGCGCTGCTATCCATCCTGGAGAGGGCATGGATCAGTCCAAGAACAGTCCCTATAATCCCGAGAGTAGGGGAGAAGCCGCCAAGTTTTTGAAAAAATGCAGACCCTGCCTTATGCCTTTCCTCAATGTATGAAATCTCAATATCAAGGATCTCCCGTATTTTGTTTGTCTCAAAACCGTCGATTGCGAGCTGGATAGCCTTTTTAAGAAAAGAATCATTCACCCGCGACATTTCCTTTTCAAGGCTCAGAAGCCCGTTTTTCCGTGATTTCTGGGAAAGGTCGAAGATAACCTCTATCAGTTCCTGTGAATTAAGTCTTTTTTCAAAAAATACAACCCCTAAAAGCTTTGGTATGCTGATCAGTTGACTGAAGGAGGTGGTGATTGCTGCTGCGCCGAAGGTGCCGAAGATGACAAGAATCATGGCTGGCATCTGGAACAGGGCAGATATGTGCCCCCCCTCCATAAGAAATGCGATGAGCACCGCCCCGATGCCTATAATCAGTCCAAAAACGGTAGTTATGTCCATAAGGTCTTATCCCGTGGTTTCTTTTGTTTCCCGCAGCTTTGCCCGCTCCCTGTTAAATATATAGTTAATCAGAAAATCACGGTCATAATCATTGATAACGAGGAATTTCAATGCAATTTCCCATACACTCCGATTATTCTCCCTTGCTTCCCAGGCCCGTATAACCTGGCAAAGAGTTAAAATCATGACGAAAGGAGAAAGGGGTAGGGCAATCTTCAGCTCAACAAAACCTTCTTCACGTAAAGGCTTGTCGGAGGTAAATTTGATCCCTGAGCCGCTTATATCCACTTGCGTAAAGAGGTTCTTGTATGGGCCTTCTGTTTTCTGCTGTCCGAGAAGACCTAATATCATATCCAGCTTTCTATCAATCAGTTTTAAATAAGCGTAGAGTTCGTTACCTTCACTTTTTGTACGGGAAATAGTATCGTTCAGAAAGAGTGTTTCGAACAGCTTATCCGGTTTGTGCGTAGGATTACCGCGTATGATGTGTTCGAGATGCACAAACTCTTCATGGCTAATTTGCCTGAATTCTATAGGGAGACGGTCATCAATCCTGAAAAACTCTCGCTCATTAGGTTCGCTCATGCCTCATCACTCATCATTGTGATAAAAACATTTGCTATATCAGGGTCAAACTGGACACCATTACATTTTTTGATCTCATCCAGGGCCGTTTCTCTTGAGAGGGCATTCCTGTATGGTCTATTGGTAGTCATGGCATCGTAAGCGTCACATACAGCAATTATGCGTGCGCACCGTGGTATGTCCTCTCCGGGAAGCGTATCGGGATAACCTCTGCCATCGAACCTCTCGTGGTGATGCCGTATGATCTTTGCTTCGCTTGAGAGGATTTCGAACCTGTTCAATATCTCTTCCCCGTATGCGGAATGATCCTTCATAATCTGGTACTCTTCATCGGTCAGTTTTCCTGATTTCAGTAATATGGAGTCAGGCACGCCGATCTTGCCGAGGTCATGTATAGGCCCTACGACGCGAATCACGTCTTCCTCATAGTCGATTAAACCTATGGCCCTGCCCAGCTGCAGGCTTGACCCGGTAACCCGCTTGCAATGGCCTTCCGTGTAGGAATCCCTTTTGTTGATAGCTGAAATAAGTGATGTGAGGGTATGGAGGACGCTTTCAAAGAGGCTCTCGTAGAGCATCCTGTTTTCGATCTGGGTTGATGCCTTTTCTGCGATAAGCTTAAGGAAGAAGACGTCGCTTTCAGGAAAGGCATTTTTTCTGGTCCCGTTTGTTTTTCTGTTTACCATAATGAAGCCTATACGTTCACCTTTTATGGTAAGGGGCAGATAGAGTTTTCTTCCTATTGAGAAAAAACGTTTTGATGAAAAGGAGTCCATGGGGAGGTTGTCTGCCAGGGGAATCCTTTTCTCATTTATCACTTCATTAATGTTGCTGTTGTCTTTGAAAAGGATTAATTCGTTTTTATCATTATCTACGATGTAGTATCCACATGATTGTACCTCCATTACCTCGCTGATGATATGGATCATTTTATCATACACATCATCGAATATGTTCAGGGAGTTGAACTTATTAGATATATGGTACATGGTGGTCAATTCTTTGATTTTATTCTGTAACTCCCTGTTTAACATCTCAATCTTCTTTTTGTCTTCAAGGGTATGGAGAAAACTTTCTTTCTCAACAAGCAGTTCCCTCTCCCGAAGTACTCTCATCATGGTAAGCATGAGTTTATCGAACTCAAAAGGCTTCATCAGGAAATCAGAGGCGCCTTTCTTCATAGCCTCTACCACGAAATTGGGGTCATGTTGGCCTGTGATCATGATAACCGCTATAGTGGGGTTATTAATCTTGATATTGTCCAGCAGGGATATACCATTCACATCAGGCAGATTGATGTCGAGAATGACGATCTCCACCTCTTCCCTGCTTAAAACCTCGAGCCCCCCCCTGCCTGTAGATGCCGTGTGTACCGTGCAGCCGTTGAGGCAAAGGAAGTCAGACAGGATTTCAACGATATCCGGACTATCATCAACGAGAAGAACCTTCGATCCTTCTATCATGAATAGATCCGATTGGTTACCGATATATTCGGACGCAAGTCTCACTGAATCAGAAACCTTCCTTTTCTCAATTTTCCCAGTTTGATAATCTCGTTTATTATCTTTTCTGTATCATTTCCCGCAGGCTCATTCTGTTCAACCTTGGCATTGTTCTGTTTCTTGTATCGCTCAAGCTCTTCATAGAAGCTCGCAAGCTTTTTGAATAGCTGTGCATTCACCTTTTTGAGCATAATCTTGTCTTTTACGTTTTTTACTACTACCCGCAGTTCTTCCATTCTGAAGGGTTTTACAATATAATCAAAGGCGCCTACCTTGATTGCCTCGATGGCGGTGTCAAGTGACGCATAGCCGGTGATAATGATAAACTCTGTGGTATTGTCCTGTTTTTTTACGATCTCTTTGATCAGCTCAATGCCTGTGAGTTCCGGCATATTAAGGTCTGTAATGATGAGGTCATAAGGGTTTTTATTATATTTTGCCAGTGCCTCTTTCCCGTTGTTTGCCCCTTCCACGGAATCGCCCTCATCTTTAAGATACTCTCCGAGGATTTCTCTCAATTCCTTATTGTCATCCACGATGAGTATGCGGAAAAATTCCTCTTTTTTATTCATGAACCCTCGCACAATATTCACTCTTGTAATTTGTTATCGGACATGGTTGTGAAAACTTAAGGAGTAACTGGCGGCTACTCTGACTTATCTAAAAAGACGGGCATGGGCGGAAAAGGAAATTTCGGGGAGTATGCTTTTGATGCTTTTCTGTTTTTCGCTAACCTTTCCATTTCCTGGAGCAGCTTGGTACGTTCTTGCTTGAGTCTTTCAAGAATCTTCTTTTCTTTTGAGAGGAAGTCTTTGATTTCATCATCCGTAAGCTCGATTCTATGGTTTATGAGGTCCATGGCATAGGGTTCTCTTTCAAGGAGGTATTCGATGAACTTGTCTATGTCTTTTCCAGGCATAGCACGGTCAGTCAGTTTCATGAACGAAAGCTTCAGGTCTTCAGCATCCATATCTATTCCTTAATGATATTATCGTCCATACAGGAAATTCCTTAAGTGCTTAAGACTCATCCCCGTGATCCATGGAGGTGCCATGTTTGCGTCCACAGACCTGTCATTGCTCGGCCATGCATTGCTTGGCCTCCGTATTGTTTGGTTCTATCTCCAGGACTTTACTGAAATAGAACACGGCAGTATCTTTGAGCCCGGCTTCTGAACATAAGCGGGCTAACGCAAGAGCTGCTTCGACATTATCAGGTGTTCTCTCGAGGATGTCCTGGTAGCAACCGATAGCCTCATCTATTTCCCCTGTGTGCAGATAGACACCTGCCATATTCATTCTGTAGTCAATCTTGTCAGGATCCAGCTTTACGGCTATCTTCAGATGATGCAGTGCCTTGTCAATGCTATTGTCCTGGAAATAGAGAACGCCGATATCGTTATGGGTTTCCTGATTGTCTTTGTCTATTTCGAGGATTATCTCAAATTGCTTAATTGCTAATGCTGTTTTTCCTTTTTCATGCAGTAAAACAGCTTGCTCATAAAGTTTTTTTGCCATATTCTTTTCTAATGATTCATGTTGATCTTCATCTGGTTTGGTCTCTTCAGGCCTTTGTATCTCTTTTGAATCATCATTAGAAGATGCCCTTCCGGCAATATCAAGCTTGTCGATCAACGGACGGATCAGATCAACCATATCAAGTTTCTTGTAATGCTCAAAGAAACCTTCGGCAAGTTTATCAAGGTCAGGACGTCTGATGGTTTCCATACACAAATCTGCCCATTTTTCTGCATCAGCAGACAGGAAACAATGCTCAACCCAATCCTGATTATAGCAGCGTTCCACAACCACAATCGAACGATTATTGAGTAAATATAAAACCCTTGAGGACAAATGGTCTGTCCCGCGGGCCTGGTTCGGCGCAAGGTTGATTCGTGCCCTTGCAATCAAATCATTCCGGAATATCGCCGCATCGTCAAAAACACATAATACGTTGCCTCCCCTCATTTTCAGTTCGTCTATCATCATTTTTCGGTGAGGAGTAAGTGAACCGTAAAATAGAAAATCAATATCCTTCTTTTTCTTGTGGACTATCTCTTCCATTGAAGAAAGATATCCAACCCGGGGAAACATCTCTGCGTCAATTCCAAACTGCTTCAACTGTCTTTTATTTGACTCAAGGCTTTCCCAAACTGCTTCTGCCTGTCGCAGAATGGGCAGATAAACAGTGGAATAAGATTCTTGAACGGGCCAGGCGTTGATCGTCTTTTCCGAGAGAACTTCTGACTGCATTACAACATATTTCCCTGCTTGCTTTAATTGCTCAATGGCGGTAGGGTCTGTAAGGTTGTGGGCTCCGAAAATGATATTTATCCGGTCAGAATAAAGCTTGTTTCTCACCATGCAGCATTCGTACCCTGCCGCCTCGATTGTGTAACAAAAGTACTTGCAAGAATCATAAAGAAAATGAGAAAATCTGTACCCTTCGGGTGCAATAAGACAAACCGAAAATCGCATTGTTTTACTCCTCATCTGTTTTGTTAATTAATACAGCTTATTGTTTTATAAAAGCTCCAAATTCATTACACGTATCTCATTAAACTTATCACGGTAATAATCTAATTGCTCAAAGCTCATATTTTTTGGTTTCAAATAATACTGTTGAACTTTCTGTACGGGATCCAGATCAATTTCGCCTTTCCAAATCTGTTCTTCAGAGAAGGTTGTGAGCGAAAGCCCTTCCTTTTTGGCCTGATCAAATACCTTTGTGCCAGGGAAGGGGATAAGATTAAATACATAGTTCAGGTCCGCCTTGAGTTCTACGAGAAGATCATAGGTGTCCTGAAGGGTCTGCGGAGTATCTTCAGGAAAGCCCATAATAGACATTGTACTCACGCGCATTCCGTTGTCCTTGAGCAATTTCTTGGCACGAAATATTTGTTCGCGCGATAAATTTTTATTGATAACGGTATTACGCATATAGTCATTTCCGTGCTCAATAGGAAGCCGGGCAAATACACAACCAGCCTTGCCCAGTGCATATGCAATATCTTCATCCACTCTGCCCAGATAAAGCCCGCATGTCGGTTCAAATTGAATGTTCAGTTTCCGTTGAATAATCTGGTTGCAAATTTCAATTACATGATCTTTATTAAGATTGACGTTGTCATCGATAAACCCGAAATAGTTCATCCCATACTCTTTATTCAGGTGCTCAATTTCATCAACAACTTTCATTGGGGAACGCATCCGAAACGTGCGCCCCATTGTTTTATGACAAGCGCAGAAATTGCAATTAAATGGACAACTACGGGAGGTAAGAATAGGAACTGAAAGTTGAATATTCAAATCCTTGGGGTTGTGCCACCCCGTGTGATCCGAATAGTAATCCTCCAGCCTGATTAAATCCCATGCAGCCTGGGGAAGGGCATCCAGGTCAGCAATATAGCTCTTGCGGGGGTTGGTGATTACTTTGCCGTTAACGCGGTATGTAATCGCCTGAATGAATTCGAGATCAGTCAGTTTTCTGTTTTCAACAGCTTTTGCTAAAGCGACGACTTGCTCTTCACCTTCGCCCAGAATGACCGAGTCAATGGCAGGGCAGTTGTTGAGAATCTCCTCTGCAAATAGTGTAGGATGAGCTCCGCCCACTGTTAAATGAATATCCGGCGCTATCTTTCGAATACGATCCGTTGCCTTAATGATGAATGGAAGATGTTGGCTTACAAAACAATTGAACCCGATTATCGTAGGGTTCAACTTGCTTATATGCTGTTCAATCATGGATAGCAAACCCTCATCTGAAGAATCACCCGCTTCAATTGGTGCAATCGATAAATCTAAAACAGTAGGGGCGTATCCGGCGTCACGCAGCACTGCTGCAAGGCAGATTAGCGATACCGGTATGGTACCTTTTGACTCTTGCATCCAGCTTAACTTCCTGCAGTTTATTAATAGCACATTCATTGTATGTCCTCCGTGTAATCCATGCCTACTAAATTGGAAATATCAATCACATTCTTGACGCTTTTGTAGTTAGTGCCTATCTGTGCTTCTATATAGCCAATGTGATATGGTGCTGTCACAACAACTGTTTCTATCCCTTCATTCGCAATAACATCCGGGGAGTAAATTTGTATCCCGAATAAATCCTTGTTTTGTTTACTGGTACAAATGTCAATAGGGAAGATGTTTGCATCATGTAACACATCAGAATTACGGAAAATGTCCATCGCGTGATAGGTCATGCCCCAAAAAGCAAGCTTCCCATGTTTTCTCAATAACTTTAAAACGTTGACATCTATATTTGAACGGATAGTTGAATTCAGTGGCGGATTGAATTGTTGCCCGCACTTTTGACAAACGATAAAGTTAGGCTTAAAGAGGCGCACGTTTTCCCAGTTATTTTTTGTTCCGCATACGCTACACTCCCCATTTAAACAGATACAACCATCTCTATCGTTAATACTGTATACTTCAAAAGAAGAGAGTAACTTTGTATTGCTTAGAGCGGCCTCCATCAATTCCTTTGTAAATACCTGAAATTCATCGTCTGTCATCTTTGATATATTGAGTTGAGGGCATCCGTCTCTAAGGAATTGAACTTTATCCTTAATGATGCCCTTCTCACATGCATATTTATAGATATGAGTCCCTGGAAATGCGGTAATAAGTCTCAAGCTTGCACTATATTCAGGATGCTCTTTCCACCAATTAAGTGTATTGTTCGCCGTTTCTAAAGTCTCTTCTATATCGCCGAAAATAAATCCTGCGCTAATGGGTATCCCTGTGTCATACACCAATTTGAGAGTCCGTTCTATCTGTTCAATAGTAATGCCTTTTCTCATGCTTTTCAGTATTCGATTGTCTGCACTTTCCAATCCAAAGCCCATGGTAATGCAGTTTCCCTCTTTAAGCAAGGGAAGCATCTCCGGGGTTATATCGTCAACCCTGAACCCTCCCAACCATTTGATATTGTACTTCTTGATCCGCAAACAAAACTCTTCAAGACGGGAGATGTCCCGTGCAAACAACTCATCCGACAAGGCCAGGCTCTCGACCTTGTAATTGGATACAAGGTAGTCCAGTTCTTCAAAAAAGCCGTCCAATGAACGCTGTCGATATTTTCTGCCCACAGTGTGAAAACAAAAGGTGCAACCGTAAGGGCATGAACGACTTGATATCATTGCAAGGGTATTGCTTTCAATAAAGCCAATGATTCCAAGTGTCGCCGCCAGATTCTTTTCCAATTCGAATCCCTCATAGTCAGGCCATGGGATTGAGTCGATATCCGCAATTTCTTTGCGGTGTTTGGTGATTGTGTAGTCGCTTTCATTTTCCAATGTGGATCCGCAAGAATTGATGCCGGGTTTGTTAAAGATATGATGGTTTGATTTAAATATCAATCCATCCACAGCAGTGAGATCGCCTTTGTTTTCCAGTGCGCGGCATAGCTCAACGCCGGTAACCTCCCCTTCGCCGATTACCCCTATATCAACATATTCCAGGGCATCCATTGCCACAACCGGGTCACTTGTGATGATCCCTCCCCCTACGACAGTTACAATGCTCTCGTTAATCTTTTTCGCAGTTTCGATGATGGGCCTGACCATGCTGTATTGTGCCGAGAGCGCACCAACCATTACCACATGTATATCGTCATTCTCAAACCTGCTTTTCAGGATATCGTAAAGAGTTCCATCACAATGATTAAGATTGAGAGTGAATACGTTGAAGCCTGCCTTTTTCATGCTTGAAGACACATAAGCAATGCCCAATGGAAAGCCATAGCTGTCTCCGATATTTCGTACAAAACGCGGCATAACCAACAGGTAGTTTAATTTATTGATTAACTGGTCGCCTGAAGTCTTCTTCAACATGGTATTGCCTCTCTTTGTGCAAATATTAGCTTAGTGCAGAACCTAACCGCGTTCATGTATTTCCGGCCGATTCTCATCAGCTATTTTCAAGTGTTTCTGAAGCTGTTTTGGATAGATAAATTGAGTTTGCAGCCCACATTCTATCTCGCCTGGTATACAGAAATGGGGAAATATCCCAAAGTTGATATCCCAGGGAACCAAGGTATGCCGACAAATCGGAATAGTTCGTCTGGCCTTCATAGCAGTCTGCAAAGGTAGTCTCCACATAGATTGCGGAAATTATCCCTCCTTGTAATTGAGCATGAGCTCCTTTTAATACGGTTAGCTCCGATCCTTGAACATCAATCTTGAGAATGTCAATTTTTAAACAATCTGACTCGATGCAGTAGTTGTCCAGTGTTTCAGTTTGAATACTTATCAGTTCATAATCGTATTTATGCTCAACGCTGATAGTGCGCATCCGTTCAGTCGGGCTGAGCAGAGAGGCAGCTTCAGAAATCCTGGTCGCGTGAAAAGGGGCTGTTTTTACAGAATCGGATAATGCCACACTACTCAAGAATATTCCGGGAGTATTCCCCCATTTTTCATACAGTATTGCAAATGTAGGCGGATTAGGTTCGAAGGAATGTATCTCGGCCTCAGGCCACACCTGTCTGAATTTTTCAATGCTCTGCCCGACATTAGCGCCAACATCAAAGATTGTTGGAATGACAATCCCGAGTTTAGTTATTAGTCGTTGCAGACGTGAAAAGGATTCTCTTTCGCGATCCTCCAGGTTAATGGTTTTCCCGAATATCTCTTGTCCGGGACCTATGCTCGAATTACCGCTTTTCTCAAAAATGTTTTTATTGTCGTCTTTCATTATGCACCCCAAAAATATATGTCCTCATAATTGAATAATCTTACCCGCAAATGAGGCTGACTGTTCAATTTCTTTACGCATTTGCAGCGAGTATTGAGAATAGGGCAAAACTAATACTGTTTCTTTAGAGAGGGTTCCTATTTCCCGGGCATCCTCAATGGTGATTCCACGAATCTTGCGCCCTATCTTTGCCGGGGATGCATCGAATAATCGATCCACTTGCTCAAGTTGCGGCAAACTTCCCATGAGCAGCATCGCATACTGAGATACGCCCCACAGTGCTATTGGTCTATTGTCTTGCAGAAGATCACCCTTCGTCAACAGGGGCAGGGTGAACCGCGGGCCCGTGACCATGTCGGGTTGATTTATTGTGTGGTCCGATATACATCGGAATTGTCCAACCAGGAACAGGCATTGAACATCTGCTTGATTTTTTGAAAACGGTGTAGATGCTACTCTTGTTACCTCGATACAAGACTGTGCGGCAAGGTTGGAAAAACTATCCTTGCAAAAGTGGTTCAGGTGCTCAAAATAGAGTTCATACCAACGCATTACCCTGGGCGAAAGATAAGATGCTGCATCCGGCACTTCTATATAGACTAATGCATCCGGGGCGTTGCGGATAAGTTCTTTCAGCATATCCAACGGTCTAAGCAGATGTTCCAGAACATGTGAAATTACCACCGTACTGATGCCTGTTTCGGGATGCAAAGCAGCATATTCTTCAATGGATGTGTAAATATCTAATCCGGCATTGAGTCCAACATTCCTGCTTTTTTCAGAAGGCTCTATGCCTGCGGCAGAAAAACCATGGTGAAGACATCGGGCTACAAATCCCCCTTGGCCGCATCCAACATCAAGAATTGTTCCCTTGGGGTCCGGATGCAAATTATCGATGATTCTGTCATATCGATCTGCATTATCGTCAGACAGGCTTCCTGATCCGCCAAGGCTCGATGCAGCGTAGTGTTCGTTGCGACGATAGTATTCCTGTAGCTGCCCTTCCGTAAAGGCAACATCATCATACATCATGCCGCACTCACTGCATTGTATGAGAGTTTTTGTGCCCGGGATTCCCAGGTCATCAAAAAGGGCATATGTCAACAGTCCAAGAACAGTTCCCGACCGTTTTTCACAGATTGGGCAGGTTCTCAGAGGTGTGCATGTTTGCTCCATAATGTCAGTTCCTGTCCATCATAATGGTTTTACATACAGTTTCAAGTTCCGGGTCACTTCCCAGCATGTTGAGATAATGAAAGGGTGTCCCCCGTGTCTTTGATGTAAAGTCTTTGTGAAATATATTGGAACAGTCCCGGTGCAGTGCTTCTTCGAAGGTCTGTCGTTCTTCAGAATTTCCCAATGAAGCAAGAAATAGGTGGGAAGGGCTGCCGCACTTAACGCCGTCTATTGACGGTAGTTGCAATATCCGTGGCTGTTTCGGAAGGCTGAGGATTTCATCAAAAATAGCATGAAAAGCCTCAATGCTGTGCTCTATCCCACACTCTTCCATAACAAAGCGATGACCGCCAGCCGCGAGCCTGTTGCGTTCAGCAGGATTCTCCATCAGCATATGAAGGGCTGTTGAGAAATCGGCAGCGTTCTTTGCAACAAGTCCTGTCTCCCCATGGTAGATAATAGCTTCCTCAGGAGGATTAGCCAGGACCACCGGGACAGCGCCAAAAGCCATTGCCTCGATCAACACCTGCTCCCCGGTCCCGTAGTGCCTTGGGGTCAATGGATAAGCAAAGGCGTGGAGTTGCTTAAAAATAGTCATCGGATCAGTCACAGGTCCAAGGATATTGAAACAGGATTCGAGGTTCATGGCTACCGCTCTTTTGCGCAGTTCCTCGTGAGCGGGGCCGCCAGCCACTATGAAAGGAGAAGGAATCGCGGCATTGGCGCACAAGCTGAGGAAGTCGGGATGCATCTTGACCGATTCTACGGTGCCTAAATATCCTGCCTGAAAAGGATTCGATTTTTCACAAGTAACCTCGGAACCCTCGGGTATCCCGGAACAACTACGGATAACGCGAAGTCTTGATTTAATCCCCTCCGGAAGCATCTGAACAGCAGGCGCTGTGAAAGATGTTTTCGTTGAAAAGATAAACCTGTCGGCCATTTCAAAGAGTGCGGGGAAAAATGTTTGCGGTGGGAAAAAGCCATTGACATGGGACCACATTATAAGTCTTGTCGCAGGAAGTCCTTGAAACAAGAAGCGCATAATAAGAGGATGATTCCACCAGTGTGCAAGGACTATGTCAGCCCCATCCAGAAGAGCCGGCAGTTCTTCCTGTCGTTTTACGGCAATTTCGTCTATCCAGGGAATGCGATGCTTGTCGCAATGCCTTTGCGTGACTTCGTTAAGATATTCCAGAGAGGCCACAGTATGTTTGTAAGGGCATCCAGGAATTGACTCTGCTGCCAGAATGGATCGTATGACTGAGCCAACCCCGCCGCCTGCATGAGGGAGAATATGAAGAATATTGTATTGACGTTGCATGTCAGTATCGTTCCTCTTCGCTTATTTTTGCGTAGATTCCACAGTAACGATGAATGCCGTGATTCCTGCATCTGACACATAGAGAAGACGTCATGCGTTGGGTAGTGATATTTTCGATGGAGGTCTCAAGAAAGTTCCCAGCGCAGGTGTTCCTCTCCGGGTCATAGTACATCATGCATGTGGAAACGGAAAGATCGGCATTGATCATTACCACTCTAAGGGAATCGCAGTCCAGCGAGGCTTCTGCCTTTGCCATTGCAAGCCCTTCATCGATATCTATCAATAACAGCTTTCTCGCGCGGTGAGCTGCGTCTGGAAGCGGTGTGCCTTCACAGTACCCCAATACATCATCGAGAGATATAAGATATGCCGGGACAGGATGGAATTCGAAGTCGAATCTGCTGCACATCTCGGCTACCTGTTCTTGTTGTATGCCAATGCTGTGCTTGTAACGGTGATAGTAAAGCTCAACTTTCATTTCAGGATATATTTCTTGCCGCAGACCGGCAATTGTTTCAACATTAGAAACAAAAGCATTCCAGTTGCCGCCAGTGTGTGTGATCCCGTAACTTTCACCTGTTCCTGAGACAGATATGCGCAGGCACTCCGGGCGCGATTCGATCAAGGCACGGAAGTCCGCTGCATAGTTCAAATTACTGGATATTGTACAGAGTATGCTGTTTGCCCTGGCGTAGCGGACTATATCGGGAAGATACTTATTGAGTGTTGGCTCTCCCCACTGATAGAGCTGGATGTTTCCAACGAATGGATCTTCCCTGCGAATCTTCGTAATCACCTTTTTAAAGGTATCAAGGCTCATCATTCTTGTTGAACGTTTGTTTGTACGATACCCTCCTCTTGGGCAGGATATGCAGTGAAGATTGCAAATCCCGGAGACTTCCACCACGTAATCACGCGGTTTAAGGCTGCTGTATGCTACATAGCTGACATTGCGGATAAAACCGCAGGATTCAAGAAAACCGGACACTTCATGTTCAAAGAAAAAGACTGCAATAATAACAAATGTAGAATCGACTGCACCGGGTTCGCTCAGAACCTCTGGGGCAAATACAGGAAGGCCCGCTAAAAAACGGCCATGCAAGTCCGGATTTCTGTCTATGAAGCCTGCAGGTTCAATGCCATGCTCTCTGAGGGCACGAACCACACCCCTGCCCTGACTTCCTGCACCATAAACCAGAATCTGCTTGCCTTCAGACACCCTGGCAGTCAACAGTTCAAGATATTGTGTCATCTATTGGTCTCCGCTTCGTCAAGCCGCTTTTCAACAAGGTAAACACCTGTGAACTGGTGTATTCCCCGTTTTTTACATTCCATGCAAAGCCGGCTTTTCCGCTTCCGCTCCATAATTTCCTTGAGTGGTATTTCAAGAAAGTTTTCAGCGATAAAAGGGCGGAAATAAACCCCGCATTCCCGCACACTGCAATCCCAGTTAATGGGGAAACATCTCTCTTCGGGGCAGGGCTTATCAGCCCGTTCGCGCGCCCTTGCAATGCCTTCGTCCAGGCCCATCAGGAGCATTGGAAGGGTTTTCTGAGCCTCGGGAGACAGTTCCTTGCCGTCAATATAATCCATCACAGCATCGGCAGGGTAGAGATAAGCAGGACTGGGCCTGAAAATAAGGGAGAGTTCCTTACAGAGGGCTTCCATCCTCAGATAGTCATCTCCGATATTATGTTTGTAGAGATGATAGTTTAGCGTTATCTGCATTTCCGGGTGAATACGGTCGCGGAGTTCGGCAAGCTTATGAAGGTTTGACAAAAAGAGATCCCATTTCCCTCCGGTATGAGTCAATTCATAGCTTTCTCCCCATCCGGAACAGGAAATCTTGAACCAGTCCGGCCGGGCCTCAACCACGGCTTCGAGATTCTTCGCAAAGTTAAGGTTGGACGAGATAGCGGAGAGCACCCTCGCATCGCGCGTCATGCGGATTATTTCAGGAAGTTCGCTGTTGAGCAAGGGCTCTCCCCATGTGTAGAGTTGAATACTTCCCAACAGAGGGATTTCAAGAATGAGCTTGTCGAGCACCTGCCCATAGGTGGCGGCGCTCATGTGCCCTTTGGCAGGTTGTGAATGGTCATTGCCGCGAGGGCATGATATGCACCTGAGGTTGCACATGCCGGCGACGTCTATGCTGGGGTCAATATCATTGAGTTCCCGGCACAGGATGTAATCCTTGCCATGTTTCAGACCAACTTTGCTGCAATGATCACCAATCTCCAGGTCAAAATGACCCGATGCTGCGATAATAACCCCGTCACCGGAACGAACCAATTCGAATAGATCGTCCGGTTTTCGAATATCATAACCAAGGGCTTTTCTGCCCTGAAGCGATTCAGCGCTGTCAAGAAACGAAGTAACAGGTATTGATACCCTCTCCAGCGACCGGCAAACTCCCTGACCGACAATCATCGCCCCCCAAACGAAAACCTTTTTGTTTGAGCAAATTTGGCGTAATTCTTCTACGGTAATCATGCTTCATTCTTCCTTTTGTATTGGTATACTGGATTTTAACGTGATGAGTTTTTCATCGCCGTAGACACAATAGGCCCTGTGTATGCCCTTTTCCATACATTTACGGCAGTGTTCGCTGCTAATGCGGGCAGCCTCGATTTCATCAAGGCTCGCTGAAAGGAAGTCCTTATCTAAGAGCGTAAGGGCAGGATCATACCACTCCATGCAATGCGCTATTGACAGATCCCAATCGATCCATAGATGATCCATGAAAAAACAAGGACGACTTTTTTCATCACGGGCAATTTTCATGACATCCTTAACCTGGAGAAACTGCAGTTCACCGGTCATTTTTGCGGCATCCGTGGTTGGTGCACCCTGGTCAACCAGGGCGATATTGTCAAGTGGGGCCAGAGCAGCATGTCGGTAACGGAGCGTGAAGTCCAATTCATCACAAAGTGCCTGAATTTTTGAAAAATCTTCCCGGTTGTGAGAATAGATATGAAAAAAGAACTCGACCAGCATTTCAGGATGATGGCGTTGTCTGTAATCAGATAACTTCATGCAATTGGCAAGGAAGATATCCCAATTGGCGCCGGTATGGGTAGTTTCATAGTTTGCCCCCCAGCCTGAGTTAGAGATACGGAACCAGTCGGGGCCGGCCTGGACAACATCCTCGAAATCCTTCTTCATAGAAAGATTGCTGGATATCGCAGAAAGAAGACCCTTTTGCCTTGTAATGTTTATAATCTCAGGCAAAGCTTGATTGAGAAGGGGTTCCCCCCAGTTGTAGAGTGTTAGTATTCCTGTCCAGGGGTCGTCCCGAAGTATTTTGTCAACAAGCCTGCCATAAGTTTCAGCGGACATAAACCCCGGTTTGCGATGCCGCGGCCAGTTGCCTCGAGGACATGATATGCACCGCAGGTTACACATGCCTGAAACATCAATCTGGTAATTGAACCGGCGCAATTCACCAAAAACTGTGAAATCTTCACCCTTAAGCCAGCCTTCTCTCTCGCATCTTTCAGCAATTTCGTCAGCATAGAATCCTGATGCTATTACAATGAAAGACCTTGCTGTTGACTCTTTCTTAAAAAAACTGACAGGATCCATGATCGACAATTCAAAGGCTGAAGTGCCGGCAAGAGAAGGAGAGCTGTCAATATAGCCGGTTGCGTTAATTCCTTGCCTTCCCAAAGCGAGACGAGCAGCATAACCTTCATGACGGGCGCCCCAGATGAATACGTTGCGCCCTGCAATCTGGTTCACAAGATTTTTAGGGTCTGATAGTGGATTTTCCTTCAGCATTTATAGTACCCCTCTAACCCCGATAAACGGGATAAGTGCGTTTTTTTCTTTTATTTTTTTACACATTTTAAGTACCCATCCGGGGCAACGGTAATAAGAAGTTTATTCTCAATATCCTTATCTACCATAAACCGGTTATTTGTTTTTAAAAACTCCCGGACCGCTGTTTTGGGGTTGTTTCCCGGTCCCCAGGGCCGGTCAGAAAACATATCAGCAGGCATATCTTCAACTAAAGTATCAAAAACGCAGCAATAACTGCCAACTGAAACGAGCGAAGCATATGCCTCCAGTTCTGCTAAAACATGCTCGTGAGTGTGGTTTGAATCAAGGCAGACCAGGATGCATTCATATTTTTTTGCACGATTGTGCACCTCGGCGATCACCTCCGGCGCAATGCTGGAGCCCTGGATCATATCTATTTTGTGTGCCAGGGGGTGGGCTTCAATCGCTTCCCGGTTATGAGCACGTATATCAATATCCAAACCTAATACCCGCCGCTTACCGGACTTGGGGTCAAGAACTGTGCCGGCTGCCACGGCGTCGCAATAATCGAGTATTGCCAGCATGGAAGCGCTCATTATCAACGAACCTCCGTGCGCTATGCCGGTCTCAATAATCAAGTCCGGGCGGACTTGCCAGATAATTTCCTGCATAGCAATCATATCTTGGGGTACCTGGATGATCGGGCGACCTAAATATTTAAAATTATAACCATATTTATATGGGGAGACATCGCAAAGCCATTGTAGCGTTAAATTATACAAGGCTTTATCAGCACTGATGCGCGCTATGCTTTCTTTCACTTCCTGCTCAAATTGATCAACGTAATTCATTTATCAAACTCCTCCAGTCATCAGTGCTTGTGGATCCTGTTTCCCCGTGGGACCCAACAATATAAAACCGACTCTGCAAATATCGGGGAATGCTGACGAATTGCTATGCTATATTCAGGCACAAGGCTTTTAACATATTCCGCTATTTCAAAAAGGTGAGCAGTGGTATGATAGATACTCAATGCCATCTTCGGTTTAAATTGACGAATTGTTTTATTTGCACCATGGAGCATCGCTAATTCCATGCCTTCAATATCCGCCTTGATAAACGTTGCAGGGCGACCTGCCAGATAGCTGTCAAGGGCGTAACAACGAATATTTCCCCCTTGATCATTATCTCCGGGGCTATCGTTGTTGAGAGAGGTATTTGCAAGCACGTTAGACATAGATAATGTCAATCTTTTGTTCTTGTCGGCCAATCCGGCATTTTCACAAATAATAGCGGATTCTGAAATCACCCATTCTCTACGGAGTCTTTCAACGCGGTGTTTCATTGCGATCAGTTGAGGTTCTCCCGGCTCAAATGCATAAATTTGCGTAAAGACTCCGCTGCACATCCAGATGAACTTTTCTATCGTATCTCCGACATATGCACCGGCATCAATGAAGTGATCATTTCCGAAATTTATGAACTCAGGAAGGGCAAAATACTGGTTAGCCTCCATGACTGCGGCACAGTAGGAGTTGTCTCCTGTAAGCATTGTTTTCAAAATTCCGTCATAGCTCAATTTCGATTGATCGTCACTTAACAGATTGTTGCGGACACGAGCGAAACGCTCCATATTCTTAATCAGATAAAAAGCATCGAATGGCAGGCTGTCAATTCCAAGGTTTGCCAGTTGATGCTGCACTGAAAGCGCGCCATTGCGAATCGTTATAAAGACTGTTGGCGCTGACGCAACAGAGGCATCCTGTGGAGGAACAACACGGATGCCCCCGAACAATGTGCCCTGCTTAACAGGATCATTATCTGCAAAGCAAAGGACGCGAGTCCCGATATTCTTTAGATATCTGGCTGCGATATGGCCATGAGGCCCGGCGCCAAAGATCACTACACCTTGAGCCAAGTCATTCTCTGTTAAGGAAAAGGTCTTCTCGATGTCTGAAACAAGCGCTACAATCTCTCTCCAGCTTCTTGCTGTTTTGTTATGAATCATTCTTTATCCCCAATGTTGTCCAGGAACCGATCCAGCCGATCCCGGTTCCCCCAGAAGGCCATGGGCTCATAATCCGGGTAAGGGTAGTGCCCAAGATCAAGTTCGATATTCCAACCCTTTTCCTCTAACCATTGTTCCACCAGCTTGCGGACAGAGACAGGCTGTCCGGTACACACGTTGATTACACCTGGATCATCCTTGTATAAGGTCAGCAGAACGATAAGCCGCGCCACTTCACCGACAGGGAGGTAATCACGCATTTGTTCACCGCCGGACATTTTAAAGGTTTTATCTCCTCGCGCTATCGCTTCTTTGAGTAACGGGTAAAGAGAACTTTTAGGTTGTCCTTCCCCGAACATATAAAAAAGTCTCGCCCATGTTAAAGAAAACGGGCGGACTTTCTGCAAAAACTGAAGCTGTCTCCGCAGGGTATCCTTGGCGCAACCATAAGGATTTTGAGGATTCGCAGGCAGATCTTCCGATAATGGACCCGATTGCATGCCATATTCAAAACATGTGCCTGCAACGAGGAGCGAAGGCAAACCAGCTTCGATCATCCTTTTAAGAAAAGAATACTGTCCGGGTAATTCGGTTTCAAAATGATGCAAAGATCTGTAATTCGGCAGACCATCCCAGGCAAGATGGATAAGGGCATCCGGACAACCCAGCGCGGTGAAGCAATCCGGGTGTGGGCGGGCAATGTCCATTTCGATAATATCTACCCTGTCAATCCAGTCCGACAGATGGTCGGCATTGCGGGTAACGGCAACTACTTTCAGGGAATGATTCATCAAATGCGCCATAACATGCCTTCCCAAAAACCCCGAGGCCCCTGTAACAGCAACCTTCAGTGGGAGCGCGGTCATCATAAAGTAACTCCCTCAAAATTTTCATCAATAAAGGAATGATGTTTGTCTTTTTCGGATGTTTCGGTCATAACAAGAGGCCAGATGATTCCAAGACTTGTATCAGTGACATTAAGGGCGCCTTCTGACTGCGGGTGGAATGATGCAGACACCAGATAGATCACTTCGCAATTTTCGCTGAGCGCCTGGAAGCCATGGGCAAACCCTTCAGGGATCAGCAGGCTTCTCTTATTGGCAGCAGACAGGATTTCGCCGTGCCAGCGCAGGAAGGTGGGAGAGCCTTTTCGGATATCGACTGCCACATCAAATATCTCACCCTTGAGGCAACTGACGATCTTAACTTCAGCATGGGGCGGATACTGGAAATGAAGCCCGCGAACAGCACCCCTGTTCCTGGTGAAGGTGTGGTTGATCTGGGCTATGCTTTTTTTTAAACCAGGCTGAAAAAATTCGTCGGCACAAAAAAAACGGCTGAAAAAACCCCTGTGATCCTCAATGGGATTGCGTTGAGCAATCATTAACCCGGCAATAGGAGTGGTTTGAAAATCAAAACGTTTAACAGGCGTATCCTCACTCATATTAAATCCTCGAAAAATTTTTATACTAATTAATGACCCTGCTGCTTGCAGCAGGAATCATCAAGTCCATACAAGCCTCTTGTTAGTCCTGTCAATCATGTAATTTTTTAAATTGTCGATGCTCAGCACTCTGCCGTTTTCATAAAATTCTTTATACCACCTTGTTGCTATTGCAAGGGTCTTTTCGATGTTCCAAAGGGGTTTCCAACGAAGTATTGCATGCGCTTTTGAACAGTCAAGCTTAAGCAAGCCCGCTTCATGAGGGGCATTCGTATCCGTCTTTATTTCGTATTCTATTTTATCCCATTCCTTTTTAATTTCCATTAATACGGTCTCAACATCAATGGTGCTCTCATTATCGGGTCCGAAGTTCCATCCTTCTGCGAGATCTGTCCTGCCTTCCAGAAGTTTTTGCCCGAGCATTAAATATCCGGATAATGGTTCAAGTACATGCTGCCATGGACGGGTTGCCCTTGGGTTTCTTATAATGACTTTCTCGTTCTTGCTTGCAGCTTTCATAATATCAGGCATCAATCTGTCAGCAGCCCAGTCGCCGCCGCCGATAACATTGCCTGCACGTACACTTGCCAGAAGAACGTTATGTGTTCTGCCGTAATCCCTGAGATTGAAAAATGAATTACGATAGCTTGAAGTGACGATTTCGGCGCACCCCTTGGAAGCGCTATATGGATCATAACCGCCCATAGGATCATTCTCGCGGTATCCCCAAAACCATTCTTTATTTTCGTAACATTTATCACTGGTAATATTCACTATTACCCGTACAGAGGCTGTGTGCCGGCACGCTTCAAACAGATTTATTGTTCCCATTATGTTTGTTTCTAATGTCTCAACGGGGTTGTTGTATGAGTATCTTACCAGTGGCTGAGCCGCAAGGTGGAAAACGATTTCCGGCCTGTGGTTTTTCAGGGCGGAACGAATAGCATCTATATCCCGTATATCCCCTGAAATAGAGGGCATATTTAAGTCCAACAATTGAAAATGATTCGGCTGCGACGGGGGATGAAGCGAAAACCCAACAACATTCGCCCCAAGCTCTTTCAGCCATAATGCAAGCCAGGAGCCTTTAAAGCCCGAATGGCCTGTAATGAACACCCGTTTGTTTTCCCAAAAATTATCATTTATAGACAACATTATGTTAATCCCATACCTTCCAGGGTGCGTTGCCGGTCTTCCACAGTTCTTCCAATAAAGCCTTATCACGCATCATATCCATGGGCTGCCAGAAACCACAGTGCCGGTAGGCCATGAACTGCTGGTCTGCCGATATTCTTTGCAGGGGATCCAATTCGAGATTAACACTGTCTTCGCTAAGATAATCAAAAACCTCAGGCTCCATCACAAAAAATCCACCGTTAATCCAACTGTTATCACCTCTTGGTTTTTCTTTGAAACCCTTTACTTCACCGACTTCAGATATATCAAGCGCACCAAACCTGCCGAGCGGCTGAGCCGCGGTAACCGTGACACACTTCCCGTGAGACCTGTGAAATTTTATCAGTTCGTTAATATTAATATCTGAAACTCCATCACCATAGGTAAGCAGAAAGGGTTCATTGCCGACGTATTTTTGAATACGCTTGACCCTGCCACCCGTTGCCGTTGCATATCCTGTATCTACCAGGGTAACGGTCCATTTTTCTGCATAGTGCTGATGGGTAAATATCTCTTTCCCGTTTTTAAAATTAAAAGTTACATCTGATTCATAAATCAGATAATTTATAAAGTATTCTTTGATTACATTGCCTTTATATCCAAGGCATATGATAAATTCGTTGAAGCCGTAATGAGAGTAAATCTTCATTATGTGCCAAAGCATCGGCCGGTCGCCAATTTCTATCATAGGTTTCGGTTTCAAGTGCGATTCTTCGCTAATTCGGGTGCCTATGCCACCGGCCAGAATGACTACCTTCACGTTGCCCCCATACAATAAGGATATCAATATAACCAGCAAGTATTATGCCAAAATATGGATATATGCGATGTAAAGGCTTTATGGGATGTGGATGTTGCTTGAAAACATTAATTAAACATCATTACTGCTGCATGTTAAACGTATGTAGTTATCTTTAACTCAACCCTGATTTTGTACCATATCTTGTAGGTTATGAAAATATTTACGGCTCAAGCGCCTATAAATGACAATAATTTGACAATATTATTTTGAATCGATCTGTGACATCATTCAACGTCCCATTGACTGTATCTGGGGTTATCAGTTTCTTTCAAGCAATTCCAGATACTGTTTTTACCTTATTTTCCGGGGAAAATCGTTTTTGCTTCTCGTTTTCATAGGCCCCTTCAAAACCCTCGTTTATCTTCGTGAGCAGGGACTTGCACTCGTCAATGCCCTTTATATCAAGACTAAATTGGATGTTTCTCAGCCGTCTGATAAGGTAGACATATAAGCTTGAAAGATTTCTCGGTATCTCTCCATAGGATCTATCGAGGGAGCTGTCAAGGATTTCGATTGCTGTCATGATTTTTGACAGTTCACGGTCTTTCACCAGATAGTTCTGATTTTCTATGGCATGTTTTACAATCTCAAGCTTCTCCAAAATAATTTGATAAACTTTAAGTAATACCTTCGGCGTATCATCCAGGTTTACGCTTCTCTCGACATTGCGGTACGCTTCGTATGGGTTCATATATGTTCCTTTTGGATAATTACCAAGTCTGTTTCCTGGCATCAGACGTATTGGTTAAGAACGTTTTTAAGGTGTTCGATTGGCTGATGAGTGACTCAAGGGCATTGTACCTCTTTCGCATCAGATCCGCCTGTCGTTCAAACCGCGCATCCATTTCTGCAAGCCTGGAATTGAGGCTTGTGATCTCGTTCTGGACCGACTCTGTGATATCTTTTAAGGTGCCCGTATAAGGGTCTACATAGACATTCATCTTGTCGTACAGAGAGGTGCCGAAATTCTTGAGGAGGGTTACCACATCCCCCCTGTTGTTCAAGAGGGCTTTTTTGAGGGCATCGGTATCCATGCTTATCGTGCCGTTACCCGCAAAGGCTATGCCCGCGGAGGAGAGGGTTTTGTAAAGGGTGTTACTGCTTGTCTCGGCAAAGAGCGCATTGGTAATGTTGTTTTTGATCGTAGCAAGGTTTACATCGCCGAGCAGGGCCTTGGAATCGGTGGCGCTGTACGTGTTCTGTTGCTTTATGGCAGTGAGTATATCACTGATGTTCCCGATATATGTGGTGAGTTTATCGATGAGCGTATCGTTGTCTGCTAAGATTTTGACTTGAATGGGCGTGGCGCTGGCGGTAGTACCTGCCAGGTTGAGTGTTATGCCCTCTATCGCTTTTGTTACTGCGTTGGAGCTGGAAGTAATGGGAAAGCCGTCTACTTTCAGGGAGGCATCCTGACCCGCAGTGATCGTATTCTTTCTTGTTCCCTCAAGTATGCCGAGCGTCTCCAGTACGTTGTTCTGGTCGGCCAGGTCCGATAGTCCCACGTTCGTTAGCTTCAGCTTGTAGGTTGTCACAAAGTCGTCGTCGGTGACGCTCACTACAGATGCCACGGTCCCCGTAGGAGGATCTGCATTTATGGCGGCGGCAATGGAGTTGAGAGTAGCCGTGGAAAGGTCGATCGCATAAGTCTTATCCTTTATCGTCACTAATCCTGACTGAGGAGCAGTGAGGCCAAGAAGTGTACTGATCTTTTTGTCAGGGGTGTCTGACTCCTTTGTGCTATCCCTGTAGGTGTCGCTCAGCACGTCCGACCCGGAGGCATGGGCAAGCTGTTTCGTGCCCGTGTGAAGTGTGAGTTGTTCCAGCACAGTCGAGTTGCTTCCGTTTTTCAGGGACATGCCCTCTGCGCCCTCTGCGTCCGACTGTAGGGTAAGCCGGTATTCCGTCGCGGAAACACCGATAATAGCAGCAGTAATACCGGAGCTTACACTATTTATCTTTGTCATCACCCCAGCGAGGGTGTCGGTGGCGAGTATGTTGACAGTTCTGTTGTTTACCACAAGATCGCCACCCGTAAAACTTGGATTCAGAACATTCAGGGCTGTATTTTTTGAGGTAAAAATATCGGAGTTTATCTTTTCTGCCTTTGCAAGGGCAGAGATCTCCACCGAGTATGTACCGGGACCGGCGGCTTTATCCACAGAGACATTCATGATGTCGGCGGTTTTTACCTCCGAATCCGCACAGTAAAGAGAAGAATAGAACAACTTATAACCGTCATCGGAATTGAACTTCTCCGTATCGTTTATCAGTGTGGTTAGAGCGGAAAGGGATGTATTAAACGTCTGCCAGGCGGTAAGCTTGTTCTCGTAGTCTTTTTTACTCCTTGTGTAAGGGGCTTGGTTTGCCGCTTTCTTGGCAGCGATTGTCTTCTCAACAAGGGTTTCCCAGTCTATGCCGCTTGTTAATCCTGCACTTTGAAAGCCTTTACCGGTGCTCGTAATGCTCGTAGTGCTCGTAATGCTGGGAGTTGCGGGGCTTGTAGTGCTGCTGATCGCTGTGCTGTCGGCCATCTGATCACACCTTCTTATTCGATGTCTCTTGTATAATCTGCTGAAATCTTTTCATAAAAGTTATTGAGTCGGTCCCCGGGACTTGCCGTACGACCTCTTGATTCTGACTGTCAATAACCGTAATAACAACCCGGTCAATATCGGTATCATAGTTCATTCTTACCGTTTTGACAGACAGGGTTTCCTGCTTCACCTTTTCCGCAACCTTTGCTGCCTCTTCATCTCTATGTGGCGCCTGGACATCCTTAACTGCCCGCTTGTCATGCGGGGAGCTGATTTGCGGCTTCGCAATGGAAATATTTTTTAAAATGTCTATATCCATGGCATCACATACCTTTTTTGATTGCCCCCCTCGTGTGAGGGGGGCAATATGTCGTTAATTGTTACCCTTTCAACAGGGATAGTGCCATCTGTGGGGCCTGGTTCGCCTGAGACAGCATCGATACTCCTGACTGCTGCAGTATCTGGGCCTTGGTAAAGTCGGCCATCTCTCCGGCAAAGTCCGCGTCGGTGATGGTCGAGTTTGCAGCTTTCGTATTCTCGTACATGGATGTCATGTTGTCGACCTGGAACTGGATCTGGTTCATTGTAGCGCCGATAGTTGCCTTGTTCGTGTTGATTGAGGCAATGGCAGTGTCCACAGCCGTGATATATGCCTGGGCGCTGGCAACAGAGTCTAAGCCGCCGGTGGCGAGGGATGTGGCACCTATAGATGCTGCACTGACAGAGACCTGACTGAAGGATACCTGTTCAGATGTGCTGTTTGTGTCGCCCAACTGGAAGGTAAAGGTGCCGGTGCCAAAGACAGCCGTGTCGCCGTACTTAGTGGAAGTACTGATGTTATCAAGTGCTGTTTCGAGTTTGTTTGATTCTGTTTCGAGCTTATCCCTGTCTACAGTGTTCGATGATGCAGCCTGGGTAGCAAGCTCTTTCAACCGTAAGAGGATGTTACTCGCAGTATTCATCGCGCTTTCTGCAGTCTGCAGCATGCCGATAGCCTGGTTGCCGTTGTCAATGCCCTTGGCAAGGGATGCAGCCTTCACGTTCAGTTTTAAAGAGATTGCCGCGCCGGCAGCGTCATCTTTTGCCGAGGCCACCTTGGTGCCTGAAGAGAGTCTCTGTAGGGCCTTGTCCTGAGTAGCCTGGTTCGCTGATAAATATTTCTGTGTGTTGATTGAAGCAGTGTTTGTTGCGATTCTAAAAGCCATGGTAAACCTCCCTGTTTTTTTTATTTTGGCATCATGCCAAATTTTTTAGGGACTTAAATGAGAAGCCTTTTCACCTCCCTTTGTTGCTGTCTGTCCCTTATGAATGTATTATCGGCAAGGGATCTCAAAACTTAAGTATAGTTTTAAGAATTAAATGAAGAGGAGGATTTGGCAGCAAATAAACCTATGCTCTGCTGCATATAAAGGGCAGCTTTCTTTTCATTTATTTGAAGAAGCTCCTTGTCCAATCGGATGATATTCTCCAGGGACGGTACCTTGTCCGGCGCCATTGCCTGAAAAAGGTCCAGTGAGCATGCCAGCATCTTTTCCCAATCTTCTTTCAGGGCTGCAATATATATGTCAGCAGCCTTCAGCTCGATATCTTTCTGACCATTCAGCCTCTCAAGCAACCCGGATGCCTCTTCGTATCGGCACGTATCTATATATATTGAGAGTAGCCTTTTCGAAAGCTCACTGTCGTTTTCAAAAACAGGCCCCCATTCTGATGCCAGGGCTATGGCCTTATCGAGAAGACGAAGCCCTTCATAACAGAGCATGAGGGCGGATAGACAATTTCTTGTTTGTTGACCCAACCTTAAGGCAGTCTCAAGCTCGGAGGCGGCATCGGCCATATGTCCCTGATAAATATGGCACATCCCTGTTTTATAGTGATATTTCCCGGTTCCAGGCGTCATTTTGGAGAGCGCAGTGGTCAGACTCTCCGGGTCCCGAAGTATTATGAATGTATCGGATATTGAATCGAGGAGATGGGGATCAGTTCCGCTTTCTTTGAGCGCCTTTACGGCATACTCTTTCGCATCAAGTCGCCGTCTTTCTTTGGCGCAGCAGAACCCTGCATAAGCATGGAGCCCTGCGAGCATCTGAGGTTTGTTTACCGGGAAGGTACCCATTTCAATACCGATCTTCTCGGCAGCCGCCAACTCTTTCAGGGCGCCCGGATAATCTCCTTCGCGCATGAGAATATTGCCCAGATAATAACAGCAAAAAAAGTCTGTGCCGAAGGTGTTTTTCAAATCCGCTATATAGGTTTTTGCGTCCCCATAACTTCCTTGGGCAGCCAGTACGTTGATCAGATCCAGATAAGACATCCGCCAGTATTCAGTGGTTCTGAAGAACTTGTCATTCTTTGCGTCCTCAATAATCTTTTTGTAAAGTATCTCAGACTCTTTAACCCTGTGGAGCCCCATGGTGGTCTTGGCCCGGAAAAACCTTACAATAATATCACCTTTCTTTTCTGCCTGTTCCGCCTCCAGTATTTTGAGATTTCTCTCAAGCTTCTGTACAATATTCTCCGGACTGATATAACCATGATGCACTATACGGAGTTGGGTGACGAGGGTCAATATACCGGATCTTCTCAAAGAATAGTTGGGCTGCTCATGCACCCTCCCTTCGAATAAGATATCCTTTCTCCTGGGGAAGAGGCGCACCTGATAATATTCATCCTTGCGGTCTTCAGACAGCAGTTGCACTAAAAAATGAAAAGCCTTTCCACGATGTATTTTCAGGATTTTTCTCAGTTCGCCCGGATGATTCGATTGAAATTCATCGTCGCCGTCAAGCCACAGGATATAGTCTTTTGTGGCGTGCCTGATGGATTCATTCCTCGCTGCGGAAAAATCATCACACCAGTCGAAGTGAAATACCTTTGCTCCAAACTCTCTGGCTATCTCCACAGTTCTATCTTTCGATCCCGTATCAACAACAATCAACTCATCAGCAACACCCCTTACGGAGGCAAGCGCCCTGGGGAGATTCTCTTCCTCATTCTTTACTATCATGCAGACAGAGAGGGAGGGATATTTTGACATGTTACTTTTGTGTTTCTTTTACAGCGAAGGGGACGGAGACGCCATAGGATTCATTTTGCAGAATAATCTGCGTAAAAAGACCTTCTTTTATGTTGAGCACCACAGGTGATCTCAAGTTTATAAACAGTACGTTATCTTCCGGCCTCACGATGCAAAGCACTGCGATATTGTCAACTGCATCCCCGGAAAGGTTCAGTCTATTCATGGTATCGTCTTCCAATTCAAAGTTATAATCGTCGAATATACGATATGGATTAACCATAACAAACGAAAAGGATGTATTATTACATACGAGGAGGCGAAAGGGCGATGTCTCGCCAAATTCATTCCGCATTACATAATTCTCATATTCTTCAAATCCTAATATTTTGCCTCTAAGTAATACATCACTCATTGTATTCACCTATGACTCTCTTAATTGCTTCAAGATTATTAAGGGCCGATCCTTTGTTTGCACCCTCAATCTCCCGTAATAGTTCTTCTCTTATTATCGTGTATTTGCCGGGGGCCTCGATTCCCAGCCTCACCTTTCCTTTGTCCGCTTCTATAAGGACGATCCTTATATCACCATCCTTACATTTTATCAGGATACCTTCATTCCGTTTTCGAGAGAGAACAAGCATTCCTATCCTCAGCCTATATGTAATTAAGAATATTCATTTTCTGCATTTTTGTGAGGACGGTAAGCGATGCTTCATATATATTGTTGAGGGTGGTATAGTCGCTATATGCCTGAATCGTGTCTACATCCATAATGTCCGACATGACGGTCTGCAGGTTTATGTTGTTATTCGTCAGCGTGTCGGTAAGGCTCGAAACCTTATTGATATAGGTGCCGACATAGGAGATATTGTTTGCGGCAAGGTCAACTGCGTTACCTATCTTGTCCAGGGAGCCGGAGATCCCAGTCGTGCTATTGCTTTCCAGGGCGTCCTTAAGGTCTTTCAATGCAGCAAACATATTGTCAGTAGATCCAATGGCGGTGCCGAAGAAGGTTTGTCCCGAGATACCCATCTTTTCGGTCTGGCCGCTCGAGGTTTGTACCTTGAGGACATCACTGGACCCGTTAAATGTGACGGAATAGTCCGCATTCAGGGTAAAGGCCGCGGTATTTGACTTTTTTCCGCCAAAGATATAGGTGTTGCCCACCTTTGTGTTCCCCGCAGTCACGAGTTGCTCGATCAAACCCTCTACATTGGTTGCGGCATCCTTCCGGGTCGTTGCATTCTGGGTATCTGATGCCATGGTGGTGGCGAGCTGTTTTGCAGTGTTTAAGACTCCCTTAACGGTGTTTGCCGTGGTCTCATAATATCCGCCAAGGGTCGTGAGGCGTTGAAGGTTTTTCAGATACTGAATGTTTGTGTTATTCTGGGTTTGCAATTGCATATACTCCGCTGTTCCGACCGGGTCGTCGGAAGGGGTGAGTATCTTCCTGGATGATGAGATCATTTCTTCGATTTTATTCATTCGTTCTTTCGAGGTTGCTATGCTGCTTTGAAAGCTTTGAAATCTGTAACTGTCAGTTACTCTCATCTTGCCACCGCTAAGAGACTCTGCAGAAGCTCATCTGCAACAGTAAAGAGCCGCGAAGCGGCCTGATAGGCATATTGGAATTTGATGAGGTTTGCCATTTCATCGTCGATGGATACGCCTGATACGCTTGCACGCTGAGCAGTCAGTATGCTTAAGGCGTCCGAGGAATATTCGGCTGCCTTATTTGCATTTGATGTGAGCTGCCCGATTCTGCTTGCTATGGATGATGCGAAGTCAGTGAAGGTCAAAGTGCCGTTGCCGCAAAGTTTTTCGTCTATCAGGGAGGCCATCGCAAGCGCAATATCATTGCCTGTCGGAGAGTTATCGGGATCTGAAGAGGCGGTAAGGAGTGACGGATCATTTGCCAGACTTGTTGAAACCGCAATATTTCCTGCGCTGGTGCCTTGAAAAAAACTTGTGGTGGAAGATACCCCGCCTATTGTCGTTGTCCACTTCACATTATCGATAAGGGCAGTAGACAGATCATAAAGCTTACTGAGGAATTCAGGCGTATAGGTGTCTCTCGTGTCGATCATGGCCTTAAGCTTCCCGCTTCTGATCTGATCGGTAATGTCCGTGACAGTGCCACCCCCATCCTTCCATGCCACATTTGCGTAACCTGTTGTTTCGTCCGGAACCGCGGTGAGTGTCCACGCGCATTCGTACTCAACAAGGGGTTTGCCGCCTGTGGTGAGGACGGTAGTCCTCCCGTACTTGTCGTCGAAGGTGGTGATATCCATTTTCTTCGAGAGCTTGCCAAGGAGCGCGGTTTTCTGGTCAAGGTAACTGTTTTTGCTGCTGCTGCTGTCTGCCATTCCTGATGACTCGATTATGTGTGTATTTAAGCCTGCGATGGAAGAAAGCATGCCGTTTATGGAGTCAACGTTTGACAGTACCTGGTCATTACACTCGGCCTGAAGATCTTTCAAGTCAGTATACATGGCATTGATCGACTGGGTAAGCATATCCCCGCGTGATACAATGGTTTGCAACATTCCAGTATTCTGCGGGTCTGTCGACAGGTTTTGCCATGCATTAAAATAGCTGGTAAGGTTGCTTGAAAGCTGTGAGTTGTCTTCGTTGAGAAACCCTTCAATTCTGGTAAGATACGTTGATAATACCGACTGTTCCTCTGCGTCTGAATTCTTGCCCCGTATGGAGCTTTCCAGATACCTGTCGTAATATCGCGTGATTGTCGTGACGCTTACCCCATTGGGCGATGCCTCTTCTAAGACGGCCTCCTGCCGTGCATAGCCCGTGGTGTTTACATTCGCAATATTGTTGGAAGTGACCTGGACGGACGTCTGTGCCGCAGAGAGGGCCCCCTTTGCGATATTGAGTATCGAGGAAAGATTCACTTAGACGCTCCTTGACAGTAAAAGGGAAATCCTCTCTCTCTTTTTTCCATAAACGGATCTGTTTAAAAGGCCGACAATATTTTCTATGGATGATTTTACGTGGTCCATGGAGAAGGATAAGAGTTTCATATTTTTCTCCATGCCCCTTCTCACATCTTTTATCGTGAGGTTCATATCACTGCACAGGGCTCCCCATGTTTTCCCGTCTTTCATGGTCTCCATGTCAAGGCCGTCCTCGATGAGTTTCTCCTTTTCGTGTTTCAGAAATTCAAGTCTCTTTAAGATCGCTTCCTTCCGGTTGCTTTCTTCAATGATGCCTTCCAGGGAAAAGGAGATGATATTATCCCTCTCCTCCTTAAGCACCTTGGAAAGGTCCTTCAGGAGACCCAGCTCTTTTCGTGTGATTTCAAAAATCAGCTCTTCTTTCATGGCTACAATAGTTGGTCAAGAAAGTGGCTTTTGAGTATACTCCTCGCAACCATCTCTCCCTTGATGTTGTATGTATTTGCCTTAATAGATTCACGAATCTGATCGACCTTGTCCTGTTGTATGACCGGCGCTGCCTTTACCCTTTCCTTGATTCTCTCAATCTCTGCTTTTCTGCTTGTCAATTCTACTGTGTCTGTGAGATTTCCATCGACTTTTTCATCAATCCCTTTTGACCCTTTTTCTTTTAAGAGCTTAAGCTGATTGGGCTTGGTGAGGGTGTCAAGCAAATTGGTTTTCTTGTCATTTTCTACCTTCATCACGTACCTCCTGTTCTACTTAGCCGTATTATCGCCATTTTCTTGTGAAACTTTAGTATCTTCCGCTCTTTCCATGTATTTTAACATCATATCTTTTATGCCCAGCCCTTTTTTGGCGAGGTAGTCGCCGAGCTTCTCGTACATTATTGCCTTATAGGTCTCTTCTTCATAGCTCTTCTTTTTTGAAATGTTTGTGGTTTTATCAAGTTCTTTTAACATTGAGGTGATGAAAAATGATTCAAAATCCTGGCCGATCTTCTCAAGGGACTTGCCCCCTTTTGATTTTGCCGGTTCACTGTATGAGGGAATGGTGTTCGCCAATGGTTTTATCATATGACCTCCAGCTCAGCATACAACGCACCGGCAGCCTTTATGGTCTGTAGTATGACAATCATGTCTCTCGGTGAGACGCCAATTGCGTTCAAGGCATTTACCAGCTCGCGTATGGTAACGCCGCCTTCCATGACGATAAACTTGCTCTTCTGTTCCTCAACCTTGATTTTTGTATCAGGCGTTACTACGGTCTGTCCCATGGAGAAGGGCATCGGCTGGCTTACCTTCGTATCCTCTTTGATCTGGACGCTGAGATTCCCATGAGATATTGCCACAGTTGAGATCCTTACATTCTCTCCTATAACAACGGTGCCGTTTTTTTCATCGACAACAATCTTTGCCTGTCCATCCGGTTTTATGTCAAGATTTTCTATCATTGACAAGAATTTGACAGGGTTTGACTTTAATTCCTCCGGGGTGGTGACGCTAATTGTGCCCCCGTCTTTTGCCCGGGCAGCCCCTTCGAACATCGTATTAATCCTTTCCACTACCCGCCTTGTGCTCGTGAAATCAGGGGTGCGCAGGGAGATCATGATGGTGTCAAGCTTATTATAATGATCGTAATTCAGCTCCCGTTCTACGGTCACGCCGTTGGCTATCCTTCCTACAGTAGGATGGTTTTTCGTGACTGATGCCCCCACCCCGCTTGCAAGAAAGCCGCCCACAACAATCGGGCCCTGTGCCATGCCATATATCTCACCGTCCACACCTCTGAGAGGGGTAAGAACTAATACGCCGCCTTCGATGCTGGTAGCATCTCCGATAGAAGAGACGACCACATCGATTTTATTGCCCATTTTTGAGAAAGGTGGAAGGTCTGCAGTTACCACTACGGCAGCAATGTTTTTAACCTTTGCGACAGCAGGGTCAACCCTGACGCCCATTTTTTCGAGCATATTTGAAAGGGACTGATTCGTAAAGATTGTGTTGGTCTTATCGCCTGTTCCCTTTAAACCGATAACGAGGCCGTATCCTATGAGCTGATTTGACCTGACGCCGTTTATGTAGGAGATATCCTTTATACGTGCCGCCTGAGAGGACTGTACCGTAAGAAACAGGAATAATAGTGCGAAGCAAGAAGCGAGAAGGAAGAAACTGGCGAGCAAATTTGGCGCTCGGAGTGAACCATCTTGCGTTGCCTTCGATCTGTCAATTCTGCTATTTTTCATGTTTTCCTCTTTTCACTCAAAACTCAACATTCATCACTCAACACTGTACTCAGAATGGCCATACAAGGTCGAATACCCGTGCAAGCCAGCCTGGTCTCTGTTTTTCGCCGATAACTCCAATGCCTGTATATATTATCTTTGCATCAGCAACCTGCGTTGAGAGGACGGAGTTATCATAGGCGATATCCCGGGGCCTCACAAGACCCTGAAGCAATATCTCCTTTTTTTCGTTGTTAATGTATATTTCCCGTTTTCCCACTATCGCGAGGTTGCCGCTCGGAAGTACGTCCACAACCTTTGCCGAAATGCTGGCGCTTAAAGACCCGCCTCTTGTGGTGGAGCCTGATCCGGAGAAATCATTTTGGGTGTTTGCGTTCAGGAGTTGAGCAGCAGTTAGATAGGGATGGTTGCTAATATATTTTACCTCCTGCCCGAATAAATTAGGGATGCCCGCATGGATGTTGGAACTTCTTTTGGTATCAGTGCTCGCCTGCTCTGATGCCGAGGAGACTTCAACAATATTGATTGTAATAATGTCGCCGATGCCCTTTGCCCGCTGGTCTACAAAGAAGGTGTTTGTTACCTGCTCACCCTTGAATATGGTGCCGGTTCTTGTCCCGTCAGTCGGTCTCGCATACTTATAGGTATTGTCGATTACGAAAGGCTCATTTTTAATGCGCGACATCTCCATCTGTGAAACAGTATTGCAGGAAACTGCTGTAAAGAGAGAAAGGGTCATTAAAAATATGTTTTTCATAGGGAACTCCTAAAATTGGACAGAGACACGGTTGCTCCCGGTCACTTTCCCGAATACCTCTTTACCTGAGTTCATGTTCTTTACCCGTATGGTCTCGCCTATTTTGCCTTTATCAAGTGCTTTTCCCATGGTATGGATCACGAGCCTCGGGTTTTCTGCTAACACATTCACGATATCGCCTCTCTGGACGAGTATGTGGTCTTCAAGGACATCCAGGGTGATAACAGTACCGGCTGACAGATCTTTTCTGAACCTTTTACCTGTGATCTCATCTTTTGTCAGAGGATGTTTTGTCACCCCGGTAAGATAGGTATCTTTCTCAATGAAATCATCGAAGGAAACGGGGTCGCCTCTTTTTACGCCCTGCCTTAGAATGAAGAGATGTCTCTTTTTATAAATCTTAAAAGGTATGTAAGCGCTTTTTTCTCTCGTTTCTTTTGACTCATACTCGACTATACAGATGCCTTCGCCCTGTCCATCAGGTACCTTCGAAAAGTTTATACTTTTTACCTTTGTTTTCCCTTTCAGGACAGCAGGTATGGTGTTTACGAATTTTACCTGAACCTCATCCTGCCCGCTATAAAAATCATTAATAAAATTGATAAGTTTTACTTCAATCAGAGATCTCTCCTGAGAGAAGGCCATGCCGGAGGCGACGAACAATAAAAGAGCGCACAGCAAAGAAGGCAAGGCAATATGTGCAAGTCTCCGGCCTGTCCCATGGAGTGCATTACCCATTATACTCTTTCCGCCTGGTACCCTTTGGCGGTTGCGGAGTGGTTTCATTATCTCCTCACATTGTTTGCCTGCTGAAGCATTTCATCTGCTGCCTGAATGGCCTTTGAGTTTACTTCATAGGCCCTTTGACCGATAATAAGGGCGATCATCTCCTGCATGATGTTTACATTAGACGCTTCAAGGTAGCCCTGCAAGAGTGTTCCTAATCCGTTTTCACCCGGTTTTCCTGATACAGGAGTCCCGCTCGCATCTGTTTCCTGAAAAAGGCTCTTCCCAATAGCCTTTAAACCGGATGGGTTGGGGAAGGAGGCGAGCTCCATTTTTCCCACCTGCGTGAGGGCGGACTGCCCTGGGTTCTGGACCGATACCGTTCCATCGTGACCTATAGAAACCTTGAGGGCGGTAGTTGGTATGGTGACGGCGGGCTCCATGGGGTAACCGTCGGAGGTAACAATCTTTCCGTCAGAATCTCTCTTGAGTGTTCCTGCACGGGTATATGCCTTTGTCCCGTCAGGCATGGTTACCTGGAGAAAACCTTTTCCTTCGATAGACAGGTCGAGTTCATTCTGAGTCTCCTGAAAATCACCCTGTATAAAGACCTTCTGAACCGCTGCGAGCATGGCGCCATGTCCGATCTGAACGCCCGTAGGTATCTGGTTTCCGCCTTCATTCTTTGTGCCTTGAAGCCGTAACGTCTGATACATGAGGTCCTGAAAGTCAGCCCTGCTCCTCTTGAAGCCGGTGGTATTCACGTTTGCTATGTTGTTGGAAATTACATCCAGATTCACTTGCTGTACATTCATGCCTGTTCCGGCAGTCCATAAGGCTCTTATCATGGTAACCTCCTAAAATCTCACTACGTCTATCAGCTTTGTCATTAAATCGTTCAAGGACTGATCAACTTTTGTGTAGGACTCATAGGCCCTCAATACATTAATCATGTCAACCATTTCCGTCATTACATTTACGTTTGAAGCCTCGTAGAACCCTTGCTTCACAGCAAATTTTGTCGGCACAGTCTCCTGGTTGTCAGCATTCGTGTTGGTAAAGGAACTTTTGCCGAGGTTTCTGAGGCTGCGCTTATCACTGAAATCTACAATCTTGAGTGAACCGGTCAGCATCTTATCGACATAGATAGAGCCATCGTTCTCTATCATTATTTCTTTACCGCTAAGGATAATCTCACCGTTCTGTCCCATAACCGGGCTCCCGTCTGTAGTGACCAGCTTCCTGTCTTTGTTGAGGGTAAACTGGCCGTTTCTGGTGTAGGCGGTCCCGTCATTTGTAGTGACTACAAAAAAACCGTTTCCCTCAATGGCAAGGTCCAGGGTGTTACCTGTTTCCACCAGCGGGGCCTCAGAGAAGAATATGTGGGTGTCCAGTTCATTGATGGTATGGTTCTGCGATGCAGCTTCGTTTCCCGCAGCGGGGTCGATTGCGGCAACCTTAAATGCCGGTTTGGATAATTTGAATCCTGCCGTAGCGGCATTTGCGAGATTGTTTGTGATTGCTTCCAGCCTTCTCTGGGTGACAAATTTTCCGTTCAGGGTTATTAACGCACTGTTTAGCATGGTGACCTCATACGGTGATATTATGCAATCCCTATGCCATTGTGAATTTTGCTGTAATGTCAATGAATGTCAAAGGAAGATGAAAATAATAGGGGGGAAATAAAGAGGAAAAAATTTCCTATATAGGCAAATTTTTCATATGATTATATCGATTTTATTCTTGCTGATTTCAATCGAATCAGAATTAGCCTTCTCCTCATGCACGCCTTCCTGAGGCTGTTTCATCATGAAATAATTACCTTTTTTATGTTCGCCCTGCTTGTGTTTCTTGCCGGGACTCATAAACTCTTTGGAGATTGACAATTTTCTGTCCAGTGCTTTTACCTGGCTGAGCAGATTAGTGTCAAAGGTGTCGCTCATGTTTTTATATTGCAACCTCTAATTGTTCTCAATATTCTCCAGTTCCTTTCGGTCCGGGGAGGAGAATACCTTCTTCAACTCAAGGAGTATGAGGAGTCTGTCATCCAGTTTCCCTACGCCTTCGATATATTCCGACTCAATGCCGGCAACAATTGATGGGGGCGGTTCTATGGTATTCCTTGGTATACGTAACACCTCGGATACGGAATCGACGATAAAACCGAGGACAAGCCCGTCAAGCTCTACTACTATTATTCTTGTGGCCTTATCGAATGCACTGTTTACGAATCCCAGCCTTTTACGCAAATCAACGATAGGTATAATCTTTCCCCTTAAGTTGATTACCCCTTCTATAAAGGTGGGGGCATTCGGTATTCTTGTAATATTCATCATACGGTTAATCTCTTGAACCTTTAATATATCTACTCCAAATTCCTCGTTTTCCAATTTGAAAGTAACCAGTTGCAATATTCTTCCGTCATCCATAAGGTCTTTACCTCCTATTTTTCAATATGATCGGATAAAGATAATAAAACTTAAGGACTTTTGGTATAAACTGCAAGGACTTTTGGAATAAATTGCAAAAATCATTCCTTTCGCAAAAAATTGCTTGATTATTCAATCCTTTAGCAGACCGACAGGATAGAGGTGGCATATGTCAATATAATGGCATTCAGTTAAAGGGGCTCACTTCTATTAAAGGGGCTCGCGTCGCCCCCTCACCCGGCAGAAGCCGTGCGAGCCTCCCCCTCTCGCGACAGAAGTCGCTAAGGAAGTAATAAAATCAAGGGCTCGCGCCTGCCCCGTACTTGATACGGGGTCGCCCCCTCACCCGGCAGAAGCCGTGCGAGCCTCCCCCTCTCGCGACAGAAGTCGCTAAGGAAGTAATAAAATCAAGGGCTCGCGCCTGCCCCGTACTTGATACGGGGTCGCCCCCAACAACTTCATGTTCAAGGTTCGGGGTTCAAGGTTCAACGTTGAACATAGAACATAGAACGTTGAACAGGTTATTTGCTGGCACTAATATTGCAATAATTCTATGAAGCGTGTTGCTACAAATCTTATTGCCGGGAGAGCATATGGCATCATATATCGATCTTGTCCAAGCCACAATGAAATATCAAAAAACGAATCTCGAAAGAAGGGGTTTCCAAAGAGCATCCGGCAATACACAGGGTATCTCTTTTGATGCGCTGCTCAACCAGTCCCTTGAGAAGGCAAAGGTGCAGTCTCCGGGTTTGCAAAGCCTTTCCAGGGGGGTTATGTCCAGACTTGATGTTGAGGATGAGATTAAATTCCGCGAATGCCTGAATTTTGTTCTCAAGCAGGAGGGGACCAAACATGTTGTCGATGATGGAGGGAAGGAGTCTTCGCGATACGGGATACTCCAGTCAACGGCTAAATCTCTTGGATATAAGGGGGATATCAAGAATATCTCGAAACAGGAGGTCGAAGCGATTTATAAAAAGATATGGGACAAATCAGGGGCCAAAGATCTCCCTCTTCCCATGAGCCTCGTTCATTTTGATACCTATGTGAACAGCCCGGCAATGGCAAGGAGGCTTTTAAAAAAATCGGACGGAAATCTTGAGGTTTATCTGAAATCAAGGGAGCAACGGTATACACGCCTTGCTGAGGTCAGGCCGGAGACATTTAACAAATATTTGAAAGGGTGGAAAAACAGGATCGCAAGCTTGACGAATGCCGTTGCCGAATACAGGAAACTGGAAAAGGTTGCAAGCGCTCAAATATATGGTACCCAGGGATAAAAGATTCAATAAAATAACAAAAAAGTTAAGTTTCTGTTTATTAGTACGACAATTATTATGTAAGAGTTTCAATTTCCAAAATACCCTTGATTAGGAGGTAGTGGATGAAAGTCCTTGTGGTTGACGATTTTGCTACAATGAGAAAGATAATTAAAAATGTGCTCAAGCAGATCAGTCTTGAAGATGTGGTGGAAGCGGAAAGCGGAAAACATGCCCTTGCGGTACTGAAAACTGAAAGCGTTGATTTGATTATCAGCGACTGGATTATGCCTGAGATGACGGGAATAGAATTTCTCAGGGTATGCAAGGGAGATGAGGCGTATAAAAAAATACCATTTATCATGGTGACGGCCGAGGCTCAGAAAGATAATATCATGGAGGCTATAAAAACAGGGGTTGACAATTACATTGTAAAGCCCTTTACGCCTGACAAGCTGCAGGATGCGATCGATAAGGCACGAGCGCGCGTAGGCAAATAATTATACTGAACGTTGGAGGAGAGGATGGACGTTAAATTTATAAATCCCTTTGTGATGGCAGCACAAACTGTATTTAAAACCATGCTTGGGATAGATGCGAGTATGGGCAAACCCATTTTAAAGGATGTACGGGCCACATCCGGAGACGTGACCGGTATCATGGGGCTTGTGGGTGATAGAAAAGGCACTATTGCCATAAGCTTCCGAGAGAAAGGCGCGATATTTGTTTTTAAGACCCTGATCGGGGATGATTGTACGACAATTACCCCCGAAGTTGTTGATGCAATCGGTGAGTTGACAAACATCATTTCAGGCCAGGCGAGGAAAGAGTTTGAGAAGGCAAACATTAACCTTAAGGCAGCGATACCTATGGTTATTGTCGGCCACAATGTGGAATTGAATTTTATCACTAAAATTCCCATCATTTCTCTGCCCTTCAATTTTGTCGCAGATAATGGTGAGAAGGAGGTTATGTTTCTGGACTTCTCTTTTGAGTAGCAATTATGGATATAGAAAGGTCTCAGCAAGTGTTGTCCAGGATTAACCCCAATAAATACAGTACCCGCCTGATGCTTATGATTCTCATGTCGGGTCTGATCCCGGTTATCATCTTTGCTGTTCTCAATGGGTTCCTCCTTATAGGTCTTGGTGTTCTGATTGTATGTCTGGCAGTGTGCTGGGTGGGGGTGTCTTTTTCAAAAACAATACTTCGCCTGAGAGAGGCTACGGAACAGATAAATCAGGGCAATTTCAACGTATCGGTAGAGCCATCTCTGTCCGGGGATGTCGGGGGGCTGGCAGAAGATTTTAACAGGATGGTCGATCAGTTGAGATCGACGACCGTATCAAAGAGGCTCTTGGAGGAGAGTGAGTACAAATTCAGGACTCTCGCGGAGACTACAGCTTCAGGTATTCTGATTTTTCGGAAAGAGATGTTTATTTATGCGAATCCCGCTGCAGAACATATTACCGGATATTCCTGTGATGAGCTATCAAAAATGACATTCTGGGCAATGGTGCACCCGGATTATCAGGCGCTCATCAGAGAAGCGGGGTCTAAGCGCCTTGGTGATGAATATGTTCCTTATGGTACCTATGAGATCAAGATTATTACCAAGGATGGAAAAGAAAAGTGGGTTGATGCCACGGCAGGAACAACTTTTCTTGAAGGGAAACCCGCAGGCATGGTGACTATGTTTGATATTACCGAGCGTACACAGGCGGAGAACGCCCTTCATGGGGAACGAAAGAAATTTCAGTCCCTCATAGAGCGCGCCCCCTTTGGAATGGTAATGATGGGAAAGGATGGGACCACCCGATATATAAATCCTAAATTCCATGAACTCTTTGGCTATGATCTTGAGGATATTCCGGACGGGAAGACATGGTTGAGAAAAGCTTTTCCGGAGGCCGATTACAGACGCCTGGTTATTGAAGCATGGTTACAAAACATCGAAAGCATAATGGGAGCCGGTGAGATGCAGCCGGTGTCCTATGCGGTAACATGCAAAAACGGGACACAAAAGATGATCAATTTCATATCCATGGGACTCGAAGATGGCGGTTACCAGACGACCTGCGAAGACGTCACAGAGGTGATGCGTTCCGAGGATGCTTTGCGGGACTCGGAGGAGAAATACCGCAATATTATTGAGAAATCCCTTGTTGGTGTCTATATAATCCAGGATGGCCGTTTCAAATTTGTAAATCAGAAGTTTTGCGATATCCACCAGACTACCTATGAGGAGGTTTTAAAATCCGGTGAAGCGTCTTTTAAAATCCATCCCGATGATAGAAAACTGGTGATAGCAGATATGAGAAAATGCTTTGACGGTGAACAGGAATCTGTGGAAAATGAGTTCAGGATTGTCCTTGATAATGGTGAGGTCAAAACAGTAAAGGCAATAGGGTCAAGCTCTTCCTATAAAGGCCATCCGGCAATTCAGGGGACTTTACTTGACATTAGTAAAGAAAAGATCCTGGAGCATCAGCTTCTCCAGTCTCAAAAACTGGAAACCGTTGGAAGACTTGCAGGCGGCATAGCCCACGATTTCAATAATGTGCTCAATGTGATCCTTGGAAATGCCCAGTTGGCAAAACACCTGATCCCTGCGGAGCACAGAGTTTTTACCTACTGCACGTCAATTGAAGAGGCAGTTTTTCGGGCTGCAGATTTTGTTAAACAACTTCTTGCCTTCAGTCGGCGTCAATTGATGGAGATGAAGGTGGTGAACCTGAACGATGCACTCAAGGGTTTTAAGAAAATGGTGGGGAGGGTTCTTGGTGAAAATATTGATATAAAAGTGATTACAGGCCATGATCTTTCTCCGGTGAAAGCGGATCTGACTCAAATAGACCAGATTCTGCTCAATCTTGTTATTAATGCACGGGACTCCATGCCTCAAGGGGGGGAACTTGTAATCGAGACCTTCAACAGATCCCTGTATGCGGAATACTGCCGTTTCAACACTGATGCCTCCCCGGGCAGTTATGCCGTCCTCTCTGTTACGGACACGGGTGTCGGAATGAGCCAGGAGATGTTGAGCAAGATATTTGAGCCTTTTTTCAGCAATAAAGATATGGGGGCGGGCCTTGGTCTTGCAGTGGTCTATGGTATTGTGACTCAGCATAATGGTTTTATCAATGTTTACAGTGAGGTCGGCAGGGGAACTACTTTTAAAATTTACATTCCTGCTGTTGTTGAGGAGACAGAGGATGAGCATGAGATCACTCCGTTAGAAAAAAAGGCCTCAGGAGAAACTATTCTGGTTGTTGAGGATGAGGAACCCCTCAGGAATATTGCCGCAGAAGTCCTGCTGACACTTGGCTATAAGGTTATTACTGCGGCAAATGGAGAGGAGGCAGTCGATATTTTTAAGGAAAGATACAAGGAGATCGATTGTGCCCTCGTGGATGTTGTAATGCCGAAAATGGGTGGACGAGAGGCCTATGATGCCATGAAACAGATACAGCCTTCGATCCGTGTGCTTTTTATGACAGGGTATAGCCTGAATGGCATTCACACCAATTTTATTCTTGAACAGGACATTGATGCAATTCAGAAACCATACTCCTTTGATGCCCTGGCAAAGAAAATAAGGGAGATACTGGACAGATAGTCCCGGCTCAAAGACAACGAACTGCCCCTTGGCTCGCCACGGGGCAATCCTGTTTTTACCATAATACAATCACCTCGAAATATTTAGTCAATTAAAACATAAAAAGTTGTATAATGAAGACTGCGATGAGAATATATTCAGGAAAATATCCTTTATGAGCGAGAATGCGGAGAAAGGCAAGATCATCATTGTTGAAGACGAAGAGAGCATCCTCTCCGTGCTGACCGAATTTCTCGTTTCTAATGGATACGAGGTGGACCCTTTCCTTGAAAGCAAAAAGGCATTGATTGCCCTCAAAAACAACAATTATCAGGTTCTGATAACCGATATGATGATGCCGAAGATTGACGGGCTTCAGTTGATAAACTTTATCCAGAAAGAGTTCATCGATACGCTGGGTATAGTAATTACGGGGTATGGAACCCTTGAAACCGCGATTACTGCTATGCGCTGCGGCGCTTTTGATTATATTCTTAAACCCTTTAAATTTGAAGAAGTTCTTACTGTTGTGGAATCCGCTATGTTCTATTACAGCCTTTTGAAAAGCGAAAACATACCAAAAGGGCTTACGGTGAAGGCGAACCTCCTTCGAAAGTTTTCAGAAAGTAAGCTCATACGGGAAAACACCATATTGAGAAGTTGCCTCAAAGATAAATACAAATTTGAAAATATAATTGGTATCAGCTTTCCGATCCAGAAGGTGTTTGAATTGATAGAGAAGGTTGCCGATACAAATGCCACGGTTCTTGTTACCGGGGAGAGCGGAGTCGGGAAAGAGCTTGTTGCGAGGGCAATTCACTATAACTCTTCAAAAAAGGATAATCCTCTTGTAGTGGTTAACTGCGGCGCCATACCCGAAACGCTCCTCGAAAGCGAGCTTTTCGGGTATGAAAAGGGTGCTTTTACCGGGGCGGCAAATACGAGACTCGGGAGATTTGAGCTTGCACACGGGGGTTCCATATTCCTCGACGAAATAGGCGATATGAGTTTCAATCTTCAGGTTAAGCTCTTGAGGGTCCTGCAGGAGAAATCCTTTGAGAGGGTCGGAGGGGGCAAGACTATCAAAGTGGATCTAAGAGTGATTGCCGCAACAAACAGAAACCTGGAAGAGCTTGTAAAGGAAGGGAAGTTCAGGGAAGATCTCTATTACAGGCTGAATGTGGTGCCCATCCATATTCCTCCTCTGCGGGAAAGAAAACAGGACATACCTCTGCTATTCAGTTATTTTCTTGAAAGATCAAATCAGCTCAACGGCGCCCGGATAGAGGGTTTTACAGAAGAAGCTATGAGTCTTCTCATGGACTATGATTATCGGGGAAATGTGAGGGAACTCCAGAACCTTGTTGAAAGGCTGGTTGTTTTAAAGAAGACAGGCTATATAGATCTTGAAGACTTGCCGGAAAAGTTTTATACCGCAAAAAAAGCGGAACCTTCTCAGCTTAATATTGAAAAGGGGTATGAATCCCTTGTCTCTGAGTTTGAAAAGGTCTTGATTCTCCAGGCCCTGAACGAGACAAAAGGTATAAAGAGCAGGGCAGCGCAAAAATTGAGCATGAACAGGACTACCCTTATCGAGAAGATGAAAAGGCTCGGATTGGACTAAACTTTCAAAAACCTCTGTCAAAATCGTGACACCTCGGTGTAAAACAGTCGTTAGTCGTTAGTCGTTAGTGAATAGTAATAAACTATGGATGTCTCTATAAAGGCGTTTGAAGGCCTGTTTTTACTATCCGCTATCCGCTATCCGCTATCCGCTGCCTCTAACTGGTATGTATTTTGCATTTAACCGTGTATGTCCGCTTCCCAGACAAAATTATTGGAAAATGCATTTCAGGAATTCTCAAAGGCCTCGGGCTCAATAATCAGCTATTACAATGTCCTTGAAAGCCAGATTAAACAATTAAGAAAGGAGATAGAGGAAAAGAACGGTGAGTTGTCACGGGCGAAAGAATACCTTTATACCATCCTTAATTCCCTCCCTGTGGGGGTTGTTGTTGTTGATAAGGAGTCCATACTCTTCTCTAACACGAGGGCAGAACAACTTGGCCCAGAAGGCTTTATCGGCAACCTGAATAATGGAACCCACTGTGTGGGAGAACTGAAGAACAGTAAGGGCCATTACAGGTGGAGAAAAGAGGAACTTACCAATGGATTCGAGGGCAAAGAGGTAATCGTTTTTGAAGACATAACAGAAATTGAAAAGATGAAAGAGAGGCTTGAGCGGGACGAGAGGCTCCGTGCCATGGGTGAAATGGCTGCGCGGATTTCACACGAAATAAAGAATCCTCTCGGAAGCATGGAGCTTTTCCTATCCATGCTCCAGAATGGGAGGCTGAAGAAAAGAGAGAAACAGTATGTTGACCATGTGCTTTTCGGGGTTAAAACCATAGACAGGATTATCAATAACATCCTTTCCTATACAAGGCCTAAAACACTTGCATTAAAGCCTGAAAAACCTTCCAGGGTTGTTGAGGATATTCTCGATTTTATGAACATATCCATGAAGAGCCGTGAAATAGAAGTTCATCTCTTCAATCTGTATGATGGCCTGTGCTATTTCGATCCTGATCTCATGAAGCTTGTAATGATGAATTTTATCAGTAATGCCATGGAAGCTATCAATAAGGGCGGGGTTATCACTATAGAAATTAAGGAAAAAGAGCAGTACGCCCTGATCATAGTAAGGGACAGCGGAGCCGGTATGTCTGAGGAAGTAAGAAAAAACATTTTTAACCCATTTTTTACTACAAAAGACAAAGGCGTCGGACTCGGGCTCTTCATTGTCTACAACATCATACAGGCGCACCATGGCTATATTGAAGTGGAATCAGCAGAGGGTGCGGGTTCATCGTTTTTTGTCTACATACCAAAGGACAGAACATGAGAACGAATGTGCTTGTTGTAGACGATGACTATCACATGAGGCTGGCCCTGAAGGAATCATTGACAAAGGCAGGATATGCAGTTTCCGTAGCGGAAGACGGTATGGAGGCGGTGGAGGAAGTGAAGAAGAGCGTCTTTGATCTTATGATTACCGATGTCAAGATGCCTCGTGTAAGTGGAATTGAACTTCTCTCCAGGGTGAGGGAGATGTCTCCCCTTCTGCCCGTTATCCTTATTACCGGATATGGAACAATTCAGGATGCAGTCCAGGTCATGAAAGAAGGCGCCTTTGACTATATTCAGAAGCCTTTCAATACGGAAACCCTTTACGGTGTGGTGAAACGGGCCCTTGGGGTCAACGGGGGGAAGATTGTCTATGCATCAAAAGAGATGAAAGCTGTACTGATAAAGGCCGAGAGGGTGGCAAAATCGGATACAACTGTACTGGTCATGGGTGAAAGCGGCGTGGGAAAAGAGTTGATTTCCAAGTATATTCACGAAAACAGTGATCGGCAGGGGAAACCATTTGTTGCAGTCAACTGCGCAGCCTTACCGGAAACGCTTCTTGAAAGCGAACTTTTTGGATATGAAAAGGGTGCATTCACAGGAGCGAATGCACGAAAGCTGGGTAAGTTCGAGCTTGCTGACGGAGGTACAATCCTTCTTGATGAGGTGACAGAGATGGATTTCAGGCTTCAGGCAAAGCTCCTTAGGGTTTTACAGGAAAAGGAGATAGAGATTGTAGGAGGAAAATATCCCAAAAAAGTGGATGCAAGGGTTATTGCCACTACAAACAGGGATATCAATAAATTGATTGATGAAGGCAAGTTCAGAGAAGACCTTTATTACAGGCTTAATGTGTTTCCTGTTCTTGTGCCGCCCCTCCGGGAGAGAAGAGAGGATATCCCGCAGCTTGTGGCATATTTATTGAAGAAGTATTCTAAGGGAATGGATACGAGAATCGACAAGGATGCCATGGAATATCTGAAGGGACAAAGCTGGAAGGGCAATGTGAGAGAGCTTGAGAATGCAATTGCGAGGGCATGCATCATGTCTAATTATTCGGTTATTAAGCTGATGCATCTTGGTGACGGAGGCTCGTCAAGGGATGCAACGAGATCCGGATCAGTCAAGGAAATGGAAACAAAAATGATCATAGATGCATTAAAATCAGTGAGAGGCAATAGAACAAAAGCAGCATCCATGCTTGGGTTTACCGTGAGAACCTTAAGAAACAAAATAAGGGAATACAGGGATATGGGGCTTGAAGTTCCTGTGAAGGAGTACTGATGGAAATAATAGGTCTTGTTGAAAAGGCGTTGAATATAAGGTCTCACTACCACAAGGTCTTGGCTGGGAATATTGCGAACGTTGATACCCCGAACTATAAAGAAAAGGATATAAACTTCAATAAGGAACTGGAAAGCAGAATCCATAGAGCTCAGGATATTAAGGTAATTGAAAAGATTGAGCAGGAGGGTATGGGCAGTATTGACGGCAATACGGTCAATATGGAAAATCAGATAGTCAAAGTGACGGAAAACAGCCTCTTTTTCAATTCTCTCGTCCATGTGGTTTCGAAAAAGTTGTCAGCAATGAGATATGCAATAAACGAAGGAAGGAGATAGCCATGAGCATCCTGAATGTTCTTAAAATCGGTGCATCTGCCATGAAGGCCCAGAGGATAAGGATGGAGACAACTGCAACAAACCTTGCAAATATGCATACCACGAGGACAGAAGAGGGCGGACCCTACAAAAAGAAAGAGGTTACCTTTATACCGGCTGATGTGAATGAAGCCAAGGAGTTCGGCCGGATGTTCTCGGAAAGGGTTGAAGGGGTGAAGGTTGAAGGGGTTAACGCAAGCACGAAGCCCTTTGAAAAGGTCTTTGATCCTGCCCACCCGGATGCGGACAAAGAAGGGTATGTGAGTTTCCCCAATGTGAACCTTATGGAAGAAATGGCTGATATGATGGCGGCTACACGGGCATATGAGGCCAACATCAATGTGGTCAATACAACAAAGGATATGTTTATAAAGTCTCTTGAAATAGGCAAGTAGGAGGCACTATGAAGATTGAAAATTTTAACCTTGGACAGCTTGTCGAGAATAAAGCTCCCCGTGCGAATAAGGTAACCGGTGCTTCCTTCGGCAATATACTGAAAGAGTCCATTAATAAGGTGGGTGACCTTGAAAAAGAGGCCAACAGCGAAATTGAGAAGCTCGCAAAGATGGAGACCAAGGATATCCACAATACCATGCTTGCCATTGAGAAGGCCGATCTCTCTTTTCAAATGATGATGCAGGTCAGAAATAAAATCATAAGCGCATATGAAGAAATTATGCGGATGCAGGTGTAAGCCATGGACGATTTCCTTACGAAAGCAAAGACCTTTATAAGCAGCGTCCCCAAAGGCAAGCTCTATACATACTTCTTCCTTCTCGTCGCAATTATCGGTGGATCCGCAATAGGCCTTTCTTTCATACAGAAGGAGACATACCACACCCTCTTTGCAGGACTCTCTACAGAAGATGCATCCATGGTTGTCGCAAAGCTGAAAGAGCAGAAGATTCCTTACAAATTAGGACTTGGAGGTAATACAATCTCTGTTCCAAAGGAGAAGGTCTATGATGTAAGGCTTATGCTTGCCTCCCAGAATTCTTTGCCGGGAGGAAGCGGTGTAGGTTTTGAGCTTTTTGATAAGACCAACTATGGTATGACCGAGTTTATGCAGAATATAAACTACAAAAGGGCCATACAGGGGGAGTTGTCGAGAACGATAAACCAGATGCCGGAGGTAAAGGCCTCGAGGATTCACCTTGCTATACCTGAGAAGACACTCTTTACCGACAAAGAGAAAGAGGTTACTGCATCGGTATTTCTTAAACTAAAGCCGGGGAAGGCCCTTTCCAAGGATCAGGTGTCAGGTGTAGTTCAGCTTATCGCGGGAAGCATAGAGAATTTAAAGCCGGAAAATGTTTCAATAATCGATTCATCGGGAAAAATCCTTTATAAAAGCGGCGAGGCCAACTCACCCATCGTTCTTTCCGGACAGCAGTTCGAGCTTCAAAAGGGCGTGGAGAAAAGAGTCGAGGAATCTATCCAGTCCATGCTTGATAAGTTTATTCCTGCAAGCAAGTCTATTGTAAGGGCAAATGTAGAGCTTAATCTGAGAAAAGTTGAGAGGGTCGAGGAAGAATATCTGCCGGGTAAAAGCGTGGTTACCAATGAAAAGAAGAGCAGGGAAAAGGCAGCGACCCAGGGTGCAAAGGCAGGTGGAGTGCCGGGTGTGGCTTCTAATAACCCTGCGATGGCAGCAGCGGCAAAGCAGGAAACCTCTCCAAAGTCGAATGAGTCGGAAAGGGAAGAAAGTCAGGTTACTTATGAGGTAAGTAAATCGGTACGAAAGATTATCGAGCCCTTCGGCGATATAAAGAAGATATCCGTTGCGATAGTCCTTGATGGAAAGTACGAGAAGGTTAAGGGGGCAAAGGGCGAGGAACTCAAATACACCCCGAGGTCACAGAAGGAACTGAATGATGTGAAAAACCTGATTGCAAGGGCTGTTGGTTACAATGAAGAGAGGGGCGACAAGATAGAGGTACTGAATATCCCCTTTGAGGCAGAGGGCCTTGTTGATGAAAAAGGTATCATGGAAAAGGCAGAGCGGAATGAGCTTATCTTCAATATGGGCAAATATGTCTTCTATATTGCAATTCTCCTGTCGATCTTTCTCTTCCTCGTCCGCCCCATATTGGATATACTGAAAAGACGGGGTGGAAGCGCCCTGCCTCTCCGCCAGATGAAGGATACATACGTGAAAGGCGAAGGCGCCAAAGGGCAGCAATTGAATGCACCTGCGGCAGCAGCGGCGGCTATTGAGGATAAAGCGCAGAATGCCCTGACAGAGGCCATGAAAGATAAGGCCCTTGTAGGGTCAATCATTAAAGAGTGGGTGCGGGAAGGGATTTAATGGAAATCGAAGAACTGCCAGGGGCAAGAAAGGCGGCAGTACTCCTCCTGACTATGGCTGAGGAGATGTCGAAAGAGATCATCAAGGAACTGTCCGACGAAGAGATAGAGGCCATCGGCAAAGAGATGTCGCAACTCGCATTTATCTCGGAAAACACGGTGAACAAGGTCCATGAAGAGTTTGGAAAAAGGTTGAACAAGAGAAACAAGACCATCATCGGCGGTGAATCGAAGTTCAAAATGCTCATTAAAAAGAGCCTTGGTGATGAGAAGGCAGATGCGGTTATCGAAACCATGGAGAATAAAAAAGGTATGCCCGGAGAATTCCTGAGAAGGTGTGACCCCAGGCTCCTTGCCAATGTTCTGAGGGGAGAGCATCCTCAGACTATTGCCCTGATCTTTTCCGTCCTCGGCACAAAGAAGGCTGGTGAGGGTATTGTGGCATTGCCGGAAAAAATGCAGAGCGATGTGATCATGAGAATGGCTCACCTGGCCAAGGTGGACTCAAAGGTGGTTGAAGAGATAGAGACTGTGCTTAAGGAACAGTTGGAGGCAGCAGGGGCTTCTGACGGGAGGCAGCTCGGAGGGGTTGAGGTGGTTGCAGGGATCTTTAACCAGATGGAACGAAATCTTGAACAGGATCTTCTGGGCAGAGTTGAAGAGATGGACCCTGAGCTTGCCGACAAAATCCGCCAGTTAATGTTTACCTTTGAAGATTTAATCCAGCTTGACGATAAAGGGGTTCAGGCCCTTTTAAAGGAGGTATCATCAGATGATATTTCCGTTGCCTTGAAGGGTGCATCAGACACCATGAAGGAAAAGATATTTACAAACATGTCTGAAAGGGCATCAGCCATGCTCAAGGAAGACCTGGAGGCCATGGGGCCTGTTCGGTTGTCTGATGTTGAAAAGGCCCAGGTAAAGATTGCAATGGTGGCAAAGAAGCTTGAAGGGGAAGGGAAGATAATCCTTTCAAGGGGAAATGAAAAATTCATCTGAAATATTCGAGTCTTTTACTCTGAGTCCTTTTTCCGACGAGTCCTTGCCGGTAAGAGTACATCGTGAGAACTTTATAAGTATCTTTGATACCCCCCCTGTCCAGGAGGAAGTGTATGAGGAAAGCATAGATGTAGAGGCAATTGCGAGAAAGGCCTTTGAAGATGCCTTTATACAAGGGGAAAAGGCCGGATACGAGATGGGGATGAAGCGGGTGGAGCCCCTTCTCAAGAGGCTCAATCATTATATATCCGAGCTGGCGGGTTTCAGAGAAGAGCTTGTTGCCCGCTCAGAGCAGATGTCAATCAATCTTGCGCTCACCTTTGCCGAGGCAATAATTCTGAAAGAATGTGAAGAAAAGAGGGCTATTGTAGCAGAAATGGTAAAAAAAGCCCTTGAGATATGCGAGGAAAAGAACGATATCACCATAAGGGTACGGCGGGAAGATACAGAATATATTTCGAGTGACGGCCATGGTTATACGAAAGTTGTGGCTGATGATACTGTGGGGGAGCCGGGATTTGTGATTGAAACGAGTTTCGGCGATATCGACGGAAGGATATCGACCCAGATTGAAGAGCTGAAAAAGAAGGTCCTTGGATGAGTCCCCGGGATGATGAATTAGTAGAGACTTTTAAAGAAAGACTGTCTGATATTTATCCTTACAGGGTGTATGGAAAGGTAAACCAGGTAGTTGGGGTTGTCATTGAGGGTAAAGGCCCTATATCTTCCGTGGGAGATTCTGCCCTTATATACCCGGTAGATGGTTCAAACCCGATTGATGCTGAGGTGGTGGGTTTCAAGGAAGGGAAGACGCTTCTCATGCCACTCGGCAATCTAAGGGGTATAGGCATAGGATCAAAGATACTGTCGAAAAAACAGACGGTAAACGCCATGGTTGGGGAAGGTCTTCTTGGAAGGGTCATAGACGGTCTTGGAAACCCCATGGACGGGAAAGGTCCCATACAAACCGATACCTCAACCTCAATTCCCATATATAGGGAAACGGTTAATCCCATGATGAAGAGGAGAATTACCGAGCCCCTTGATCTTGGGGTGCGAAGCATGAACGGGCTCCTTACATGCGGAAAAGGCCAGAGAATCGGCATATTTGCCGGTTCAGGGGTAGGGAAAAGCGTGCTTCTTGGCATGATTGCACGCCATACGGAAGCGCAGATTAATGTTATAGGGCTGATAGGTGAGCGTGGCAGGGAGGTGAGAGAATTTATAGAACGGGACCTTGGCGATGGCCTTGAGCACTCCGTTGTGATCGTGGCAACCTCCGACCAGCCGCCCCTTATCCGTGTAAGGGGGGCTTTTCTTGCTGTTGCCATGGCTGAATACTTCAGGGATCAGGGGAACGATGTTCTTCTCCTCATGGATTCTCTCACGCGATTCGGCATGGCCCAGAGAGAAGTGGGACTTGCCATAGGGGAACCCCCCACGTCCAAAGGGTATACGCCAAGCGTTTTTTCTCTTCTCGCAAAGCTTCTTGAAAGGGCTGGCAATGGCGAAGGCGACGGGACTATGACGGCTATCTATACCGTTCTTGTAGAAGGCGATGACCTCGATGACCCAATTGTCGATGCAGCGCGATCGATCCTTGACGGCCATGTAGTACTCTCGAGGAAGCTCTCGGATGTGAATCATTATCCGCCCATTGATGTCCTGAGGAGCATAAGCAGGATCATGAAGGATATTGCCCTGAAAGAGCAGGTAGAGTATGCGAGCAAGATAGTGGAAATACTGTCAGAGTTTGAAAGGGCTGAGGATCTTATAAATATTGGCGCCTACAGCCCGGGGAGCAATAAAAAGATCGATTATGCAATATCCATGATGGATAAGGTAAAGATATTTCTTACCCAGGGGATCGATGAGAGGGCTACCCTCGAGGAGACTTTCAACAGTATGAAGTTGCTTTTTTATGCATAAAACAACGAATTATGCCTAAATTTCGCCTCGAAAGAATCATAGAAATAAAAAACAAGCTCATGGATGACAAGAAAAATGAGTTTGAAGGTGCAAAGGCGGAGATGTCTGCAATTGATGGAGCCATAAGGTCCCTTGAGATGGATATTAATAATAACTATGAAAATATGGCAGTAAATTCCATGGCCGGGAGTGATTTTACCGTTTTAAAAGACTACCTCTATTCCCTTGAGGTAAAAAAGGCCAATCTTTTGGAAGAGCGGGAAGAGATTATAATGAAAATAGAGAAAATAAAGGCAGAACTCTTTGAACTGGCGAAAGAGATAAAGATGTTTGAGAAATTAAAATCAAAGGCATACCAGGCAGAGAAGAAGTTCCTCAACAGAAAAGAACAGAAAATCCTCGACGAAATTGCACTCCGCTCCAAAAAAAGAGAACAATAGCCCCTATGTGGGAAAAGTTTTCCCGGTCGGGAATATTTTTCCTTTCCCTTTTAGCTGAATAACTCCGCAATAAACTTCTTAGGTATTGATTTTAAAGGAAATATCATTATGGCACGGTTTTTGTTAAAGAATATTGGTAATGGAAACAACCTTCATAAACGGATTCTTCTCAGGAACACAAAATCCGGTTCAATCAGCGGCCATGGGGGCCAAAGGAAAGGAAACCGATCCTGATATGTTCTTTACTATGCTGAAAGGAACGATCGATTGCAGTCAATCAGATAAGGCTCAAGAAACGGGTGGGAGTGGAAAAGGTGGTGTGGAGGACAAGAACAGGAAGGGAGGGACATCTGCGGATGCTCTATCAAAGTCTCTTGATATCATTGATGCCCTGGCTTTCCTTCCCATCCTTCTTACCATGAAACCCCGGGTAAATTCAGATACTGGCGACCAGCAGCAGACACAGACCCAGCCAGATTCTTTAAATAGTTTTCTGAGCGCCATAACTACCGCCCTCCAGACGGGAAATATGGAGGAAATAAAAAAGGTTCTCGAGGGCAATGAAACCCTCAAAGGTCTTTTCTCAGGGGAGAAGAAGAATCCTGTGTACAGCACCTCTGTTGA
>PNOM01000005.1 GCA_013824835.1 Syntrophus sp. (in: bacteria)
CTTCTTTGCGCAAATCCGCATATTTTCCGTAAGGGAGGCATATTATGCAGAGGGTATTATCGAGATTATAAACCGCTTTTGCCACAAAGGCCCGTGCGAGAGTACACCGGTCTTCCGGTGGTCTTCCTGTCCATGACTCATTTAGATGACGGACATATCTTTCTATATTCTATGACCTCCAGAATCATAATAAGGTCCTTCTGTTTCTCATGTAGGGAGAGTCTGAATTCCTTATAATTCATCAGAAAAATGAACTAATTTAAGGGTTTTGCAAGAGGCTCACTTGATATGTTTATACCGTGAAAAGTAGGCCAAAACTCGACTTCAGTCAACTATATTTAATTCATCCCTATCTGTGCCGATTGCTGTATCGTTCCATGATTGTAAAAAGCTGTTTCTTTCAAAGAAAATACCGGCCCTTTCTCCTGCTTCTTCCATGCTTTTGCTGTTTTGAATAAGGGAACTGAGCTGGTGTCCGAACTTATAGTTTCCGGCAAAATAATGGGTAAATTCCTTAAGTCTGCCGAGGCGGCGCTCAGGCCGGAAAAGCTCGTTAATGAGATCTATAAAGTTGCCATAGATCACAGGCGGGAATACTACCGGCCCGACAATGTTGCAATCATACAGTTCTCGGGCAATTTCGGCAAAAAGCCAGGGCTTAATAACTGCCCCGCGACCAAGCATCAGTCCGTCGGCGCCAGAGACGCGCAAACAATCTTTGGCATCCTGGACGGTAAATATCCCGCCATTAGCGATAACGGGAATCCTGAGCCATTCCTTTATCCTCGCAATCCACTCCCACCGCGGCCTTCTTGCAAATGACTCTTTCTTGAGCCGGGCATGAACCGACAGCATATCAATACCTTCGTTTTCGAGCATGGTACAAAACTCCTTCAATGCCTGTTCATTGAGTTCGATACCGAGCCTGATTTTTGCAGTAAGGGGCAGGTGCGTTCCTTTTCTTGCCTCGATCACGATGCGGCGGGCATTCTCCGGGTGTTCCATCAGCGCAAAGCCCCCGCCTGAATTAGTGACAGACCGTTCCGGGCAGCCCATGTTGAGATCAATAGCATCGGCCTGAAGCTTATGAAGGGCACCCAAGGCCGGGGCAATCTCTATGGCTGTGGAAACGAGGAGCTGATAGGAGAGTGGTTTTTCCAAGGCAGTCCTGATCAGGTAAGGGGAAATCCTGGAATTCTCAGTGGGCAGGCTTTTTGCCCGGAGCATTTCCGTTGATAAGAGACCGACCCCGCCAAATCCGGAGATAATTTGCCGGAGGGCGCTGTGGGTAAGACCTGCCATTGGAGCCAGAAGCAGGGGCGGGTAGAGCTTAAGATGCCGAATTTGAATGTGATGTATTGGTATACTTTTAATTTGTCTTACCCTTCCTTTTTGACACCCATTGCTGGATATAATCAGATGTCCCATGAGAGACAGGTTAATCTGCAAACATCACTGTAACACAAAATCCCGGTTCGCTCAAAATCCCAGCCCTTTCCGCATGTAACCACAAGGTGAAAGCAAGAAAGATGTTCCTTTCCATGGGTATTTATGGTATTCGAAACAATGAAAGCGGAGGACGAATGAAAAAATATTTGTGTGCATTATTTATACTTTTTGTAGGGATATCAGCAATACAGTGCTCTTCAATAGATCAGTCGAAGTATGCTTCCGGCAGAACGAGGAATGTGATCAGCGAAAAAAACGAATACGGTGGGAAAACAATAGCTTCGACTAATTCACCTGAAGACGAAATGTATATAAAAAATGGGGTATTGAAGGCCGTTATATATTATGACAGCAGTCCTCAACCCGGGAAGGTAGCGAAATCGGAAACCTTTTTTACCGACAAGTCTACCCGTGAAGATGGGGTATCAAAGAGCATTGACTATTTTGACAGTAACGAGAAGAGGATAAAAGCAGAAATCTTCTATACTGAAGAGTCTGCCCGGAAAGATGGGGTATCGAAGCTTATTGCATATTATGACCGCAATGAGAAAATGGCGAAAATTGAATCCTTTTTTACTGACGAAAGTACCCGTAAAGATGGGGTATTGAAGCTTATTAGATATTATAACAGCAATGAGAAAATGGCGAAAATTGAATCTTTCTATACTGAAGAGTCTGCCCGGAAGGATGGGCTGTTCAAGTCCATTGCAAATTTAGACAACAATGGGAAGGTAGCGCAGACGTTTTGTTATGACCGCAACGGGAAGGAAATGCGATGTCCTTGAGGTTGTCTATTGTCTGCTTCCCTTATTAGTGAAGATATAATGGATAAGGATGGATACGTAAAGACGGTAGCCGAGATTGGATGCGGGAACAATACTGTTAACCCGTGGGATCAGCAGGGTGTTATTAAAGAGAGAGGCATTTCTTTGAAGTTTGTTCCGCTAAGGGAATGGTTGCTTAAAAAGGCGAAAGATATTTGACATTTTTCAATATTTTTTATACCATATGTTAATTGAAGTAAATATAAAAGGCGTCTCTTGTCCTGTAATCCCTGTAAAAAGGAGTAGTAAGAATATAATTATGATGTTTTACTTACATGCGCTATATGGGTACACGCTGGCAGGAGCTGTCTGAGCATATAAAAAGAACTGTGTAAAAAAGAACCGTGGATAAAGAGATGGGGCGGATAATTCTCTGCAAGGCTTTTGAGGGGTGCAATAGAACGGCTAATCTGATTTTACAGGAGAGAAGAAAATGATAAATCAGGAAGAAAGCAAAGAGGATGTTTACAACAGGGCGAGGGATCAGCACGCAACTCTCGACAGCCGGCTTCAAATGCTGCTTAAAAAGCCTTACCTCAATGAAGATGAGGAATTGGAGGTAAAGGTGTTAAAGAAGAAAAAACTCTACTTCAAGGATATTATGGAAAGGATGAGTGAAGAAATGAAGAGAGGGGAAACATAATTGAAGAAGACCGGCGCACAGATATTTATTGAAGCATTAAAGATGGAGCATATTGATACACTATTCTGCTATCCCGGCGGCGCCACTTTGAATATTACTGATGCTTTATCCAGCTCCGATATAGAGCAGATTGTGGTGCGACATGAGCAGGGGGCGGTTCATGCATCGGATGGGTATGCCCGGGCATCCGGCAGGGTCGGGGTATCTCTTGTTACTTCAGGACCGGGGGCAACAAACGCAGTAACGGGCATTGCCACGGCCTACATGGATTCAATACCCCTTGTCATTTTTACCTGCCAGGTACCCACCATGCTGATAGGCAACGATGCCTTTCAGGAAGCGGATATCGTAGGCATTACAAGGCCGTGCACCAAGCACAGCTATCTTGTTAAGGACGTGAAAGACTTAAGCAGGATTATAAAAGAGGCATTCTATATTGCGAAGTCAGGACGGCCCGGCCCGGTGCTGGTGGACATACCGAAAGACGTGTCTGCTGCCCTGGGGGAGTTCAAATATCCGGATAAGGTGAACATAAGGAGCTACCAGCCTACATATGTCGGCCATGTAGGCCAGATAAAAAAGGCGATGAAGCTTCTTGCCTCATCGAAGAAACCCGTATTTTATACAGGGGGAGGTATTATCTCTTCAGGGGCATCGAATGAGCTTATCAAGCTTGCAGAAAGACTTTCAATTCCGGTGACAAATACCCTTATGGGTCTTGGTGGTTTTCCGGGAAATCATCCCTTGTTCCTCGGTATGCTTGGTATGCACGGGACCTATGCGGCAAACATGGCGATCACAGAGGCTGATCTGATTATTGCTGTCGGGGCACGGTTTGATGACAGGGCTACTGGAAAGGTCGATGAATTCGGGCACCTCGCAAAGATCATCCATATTGACATTGATCCGACTTCTATAAGCAAGAATATCAAGGTCGATATACCTATAGTGGGCGACTCAAAAAATGTGCTCAAGAAGATGCTTGACATTGTCCTTGAGGACAAGGAAGATTTCGGGAATTATTCGTCCCGAATTGCCCAATGGCATCATGATACCGAGAAATGGAAAATGGATTTCCCTCTTACCTATGGGAGAAGCGGACTGCTCAAGCCCCAGTATGTTATCGAAAGGGTGTGTGAGCTTACAAAGGGTAAGGCCATAGTAACCACTGAGGTGGGGCAGAATCAGATGTGGACAGCCCAGTTTTATAAATTTCAGAAACCTCGAACTTTTATTACCTCGGGAGGTCTTGGTACCATGGGTTTTGGTTTCCCTGCGGGCATAGGCGCCCAGGTTGCCTTTCCCGATGCCCTTGTTATTGATATTGCCGGTGACGGAAGCATTCAGATGAATATCCAGGAACTTGCTACTGCAGTTCAGTACAATCTCCCTGTAAAAGTGATAATACTCAATAACCGTTTTCTCGGGATGGTGCGGCAATGGCAGGAACTTTTCTATGAAAAGAGATATACCTGGACCCATATGAATCATGCCCCTGACTTTGTGAAGGTTGCCGAAGCCTACGGCGCTGCAGGATACAGGATAGAAAGAGAAGATGAAGTGGATAAGGTGCTGAAAGAGGTTTTTAAGAACAAGAGGCCTACCTTTGTTGATGTGATGGTAGACCCCGAAGAGTCTGTCTACCCCATGGTACCTGCCGGGGCGCCGCTCCGGGAAATGCTTCTTGTGTAGGAGGATTGTTTGAGACATACAATATCTGTGCTTGTTGAAAATGAATTCGGGGTGCTTTCGAGGGTTGCGGGGCTATTTAGTGGAAGGGGCTTTAATATTGAAAGTCTCTGCGTGGCTGAGAGCCTCGATCCCACCATCTCTACAATGACGATCGTCACTTCGGGAAACGATGCGATTATAGAGCAGGTGCTGAAGCAGTTGAACAAACTGATAAATGTCATAAAGGTTGTTGATTTTAAGGATGTAGATTATGTTTCCCGGGAGATGGTGCTTGTAAAGGTTAATGCAGAAGAGAGAACAAGGGAAGAAATATTGCGAATGACCGAGATATTCAGGGGCAAGGTGATTGACGTATCACCGAAGACCTATACGGTTATGATAACAGGAGATGAAGGAAAAATATCGGCATTCCTTACGCTGATCAAACCTCTTGGCATTAAGGAGCTTGTAAGGACCGGTCCCATTGCAATGATGCGAGGAGACAAGACGATTAAGATGAGAGAAAAACATTCCAAAGGAGGAGAAGATGGCTAAAATGTATTATGATAAGGATGCCGACCTTGGGGTCTTGAAGGGCGTAAAGGTTGCCATTATCGGATATGGGAGCCAGGGACATGCCCAGGCCCAGAACCTGAGAGATAGTGGTGTAGAAGTGATTGTGGCCGAGCTTGAGGGCACGGCGAATTACAAGATTGCCCAGGACCATGGTTTTAAACCGGTCAGTGCCGCAAAGGCCTCAAAAGATGCGGCGGTTATTCAGATACTTGCCCAGGACAATCTCCAGGCAAAGCTCTATAACGATGAGATAAAACAGAATCTAAAAAAGGGTAAAACACTTGTATTTTCCCATGGCTTCAACATTCACTACGGTCAGATAGTCCCACCCCCTGATGTAGATGTTATCATGATAGCCCCGAAAGGCCCGGGACACCTCGTAAGAAGAGAATATGAGCGGGGCGCAGGCGTGCCGTCTTTGATCGCGGTCTACCAGGATTCATCAAAGAAGGCCAAAAAAATAGCCCTCGCATATGCAAAAGGCATTGGCGCTACAAGGGCCGGAGTATTGGAGACTACCTTTGCTGAAGAGACGGAAACAGACCTCTTCGGAGAACAGGCAGTGCTCTGCGGCGGGGCTTCAGAGCTTGTAAAGGCAGGGTTTGATACCCTTGTTGAAGCAGGTTATCAGCCGGAGATTGCCTATTTTGAGTGTCTCCACGAACTGAAGCTGATCGTGGACCTGATGTATGAGGGCGGTATATCCTACATGCGTTATTCCATCAGTGATACAGCGGAATATGGGGATTATACAAGAGGTCCCCGGGTAATCTCGGAAGAGACACGGGATGAAATGAGGGAGATCCTCTATGAGATTCAGAGCGGTGAATTTGCACGGGAATGGATACTTGAAAATATGGCAGGAAGGCCTGTCCATAATGCCTTAAAGAGAACGGAAAGTCAGCACCTGATAGAACAGGTAGGTGAAAAACTGAGAGGCATGATGGGCTGGATCAGGAGAAAGGGTTGAGAGAAACGCTTATCGCGAGGGAGGGATTATGGCTTATAATCCCCTCCCTTTTCCTCTCCGTATTCTTCTTTGCCGTCCATATTCCGATTGCTTCGATCATCTTCTTTCTCTTCTTTCTCTTTTTTCTCTTCTTCTACCGGAATCCTAAACGATATTCACCACATATCATCAGCGCCCTTCTGTCCCCTGCAGATGGAAAGGTTATGGAGATAGGAGATATTATCGACAGGGAATTTCTGGATGGAGAGAGAAAAAGGATTGCCATATTCATGTCACCCTTCAATGTTCATGTAAACAGGGCGCCCTGCGAGGGGGTTGTGGCGAGAGTAGAGCACCGGGACGGTGAGTTTGCGGCTGCCTTTAAGAAGGAAGTAGATCAGGTGAACGAGAGGAACTATATCCTCCTTGAACAGGGGGACGAGAAGGTGCTTATGGTGCAGATTGCCGGGTTTCTCGCCCGCCGTATTACCTGTTATATGAAAGAAGGGGACCGGGTAAAGCCGGGACAGCCTGTGGGGATCATTTCCTTTGGTTCAAGGGTCGATCTTTACCTTCCAAAGGGATATGAACCCATGGTACAATTGAATGAGAAAGTAAAGGCCGGAGTTACCGTGCTGGCAAAGAGGAGAGGATAAATATGAGAAGAAGGAAAGGTAAAGGCATATATATATTACCTAATCTGCTGACTTCTGCAAGTCTCTTTTGCGCTTTTTACGCCATGATCGCTACGATTAATCAAGAGTTTTCTCATGCGGCCATTGCTATTTTTGTATCCTGTATTTTTGATATGCTGGATGGCAGGGTTGCGAGGATGACCCATTCATGCAGCAAGTTCGGGGTTGAATACGACTCCCTCTCTGATGTAATCGCCTTTGGGGTTGCTCCGGGACTTCTTGTCTATATGTGGGCTCTAAAAGGATATGGAAAGTTCGGTTGGCTCGCTGCTTTTCTCTTTGTCGCATGCGGAGCTCTCAGGCTCGCCAGATTTAACATCCAGGTGGACGGTGTACAAAAAAAGCAGTTCCTCGGACTACCTGTGCCTGCAGCAGCTTCAACCATTGCTGCGAGCATCCTTTTCTATACGTGGCTCGGTTTTCCGGGAGGCATTCAGACGGTCCTCATGCCCATTCTTATCTATATACTTGCATTTCTCATGGTCAGCGATGTCAGATATTACAGCTTTAAAGACCTGGGATACTTTAAAGGGAGACCCTTCAGATCAACGGTGGCAGCGATCATGCTCCTTGTAATAATATTCATTGAACATGAGGTTACCCTTTTCATTATTACCTTTGGCTATGCATTGTCTGGTCCTGTCTACACCCTTTTGAGCAGAAAGAAGATCATGATCGAAGATATGGACCGTTCGAGAGAAAATTCAGCAGATCAAGATGGTCATGTATAAGGCCATCCACCGCGATGCTATCGTTCTTGTATGAAATGAATTGAACGCCGCCTGCAAGGGCGGTTTCTCTGTCTATGGCGGAATCGCCGAGAAAGAGTGTCTTTTCCCGGTCTACCTTTAAGGCATCAAGTATCTTTTCTACTGATTCAGGGTGGGGTTTCGGATTTTTCACATCCAGGGCTGTTACCACCATATCGAAATAGGGCCACAGGCCGAATTTCTCCATAATATGCGGCATCGAGGAGGTCCTGTTGGTGCTCACCGCCCTCTTTATTCCCCGTTCCTTCAGGATTGCAAGGGTTTCGACAAGATGGGGCTCCATTATCAGATAGACGATGAATTCCTGAAAATTGATGCTGTTTTTCCAGTAGTCAATGGCCTTTATCTCTAAATCCTTATGGAAACGGAAAAGGTGGGAGATTGATTCATTGACTGTATGGGTATGGCAGTACTGCAGTTCCTCGGGGGTGAGAGGATGTCTTCCCGTGGAAGTGGCTATCTTATTATACAATCTCTCATTTGCGTTGAGAGAGTCAAACATGACGCCATCGCAATCGTAAATTACACACTCAATCTGTCCTGTTTTTGTGGAAGTCATAAATACCTCAATCATACATTATTTGGCAAAGTAGCTTTGGTTTAAATTTTATTCGGCAAAAAAGCAAGGAGAAAATTTTATAGTTTTAAATCAATGAATATGTGCTACAATAAACCAAGAAAACGCAGAGGAGGTAATTATGATTAGTGTTTCTATCCCCGGTTGGGGGGACCTTGACATAGAGTATCTTGTGGTTGACTATAATGGCACATGTGCTTTTGACGGAAAGCTCAAAGAAGGCGTTAAGGAAATTATGGAGAAGATTTCCCGGCATATAAAGGTTTTTATCATCACTGCCGACTCCTATGGAAATATAGATAATGAAGGAAATACGATAGGTTTCAGTATTATAAAGGTGAACAAAGATCAGAGCGGCAAGGATAAGGCGCGGGTAATACGGGAACTGGGTCCTGAAAAGGTCGTTGCCATCGGGAATGGCGCCAATGACGCAACGATGTTAAAGGAGGCAGCCCTCGGTATCGGTGTAATAGGCGGAGAGGGGTGTTCCGCTATTCTTATGAAAGAAGCGGATCTCGTTGTGAATAACATCGTTGATGCCCTCGGGGTCATTCTTCATCCGGAAAGATTGCTGGCTACCTTGAGAGACTGAAGCCTCAGACAATAGGTCAAAGCATACAATAAAATCCAGCCGAATATGATACTAATAATATTATGATTAGCGCACTTATTAAGAAGATCGTAGGAACAAAGAACGAAAGAGAATTAAAGAGAATCCAGCCCCTTGTGGAAAAAACGGGGACTTACGAAGAGGAACTGAAGGGTTTCACCGATGACCAGCTACGGGCAAAAACCCCCTTCTTTAAAGAAAGAATAGACCGTGGAGAGGACCTTGACAGTTTACTCCCCGAGGCCTTTGCCGTAGTAAGGGAAACGGCCCGGCGGACTGTAAGGATGCGCCATTTTGATTCCCAGTTGATAGGCGGTATTGTCCTTCATGAAGGCAAGATTGCAGAAATGGCTACCGGTGAAGGCAAGACGCTTGTAGCCACCCTGCCGGTATACCTTAATGCCCTCTCTGGTCTTGGCGTCCATGTGGTGACTGTCAATGATTATCTCGCAAAAAGGGATGCCCAGTGGATGGGTCCTATATACAAGTTTCTCGGGCTTTCTATTGATACGGTAGTACACGGCCTTGACGACGATGAGAGAAAGATTGCATACGGATGTGATGTTACATACGGGACGAACAATGAATTTGGTTTTGATTATCTGAGGGATAACATGAAATACTCTCTGGAGGAATGCTCCCAGAGGGAATTCAATTATGCAATAGTCGATGAGGTGGACAGCATACTTGTTGACGAGGCGAGGACGCCCCTGATTATCTCAGGTCCTGCCGAAGAGTCCACGGACAAATACTACAAGATAAACCGCCTTATCTACCAACTGAAAAAGGATCAGGATTTCAAGGTGGATGAGAAGGCTAAGAGCACCTATCTCATTGAAGAAGGGGTTGCGAGGATTGAAAAGCTTATTAAGATAGATAACCTCTATGATCCTAATTATGTGGATTTTCTTCATCACATCAATCAGGCCCTGAGGGCGCACCACCTTTTTCAGAGGGATGTGGACTATATAGTAAAAGATGGCCAGGTGATTATTGTTGACGAATTTACGGGCAGACTGATGCCGGGCAGACGCTTCAGCGACGGCCTTCACCAGGCATTAGAGGCAAAAGAAAATGTAAAGATCGAACGGGAGAATCAGACCCTTGCGACAGTCACCTTCCAGAACTTTTTCAGAATGTATAAGAAGCTTGCAGGCATGACCGGTACTGCTGATACGGAAGCCGTTGAGTTCAAGAAGATATATAACCTCGATGTAATGGTGATACCTACAAACAGGTCTCTTATAAGAACAAACTACGCTGACGTAGTCTACAGGACGGAAAAAGAGAAATTTAAGGCAGTGATAACAGAGATAGAGGAACTCTACAAGCGGGGAACACCGGTGCTCGTGGGAACGCTCTCGATAGATAAGTCCGAGAGGGTTGCAGAGATGCTGAAGAGAAAGGGGATACCCCACCATGTCCTGAATGCCAAGATCCATGAGCGGGAGGCTGAGGTTGTTGCCCAGGCAGGCAGATCAAAGGCGGTTACCATCTCTACGAATATGGCAGGCAGGGGGACCGATATCCTCCTCGGAGGGAATCCGGAGTTTCTTGCCATGAGTATGGCGAAGGGGCAGACGGATACAGAAGATTATGAAAAGACTCTGGAGGCGGCGAGAAAGATCTGTGAAAAAGACAAGGAAGAGGTGATAAAAGTCGGGGGCCTCCATATTCTTGGCACAGAAAGGCACGAATCTCGACGGATCGATAATCAGTTAAGGGGCCGGTCAGGAAGACAGGGTGACCCTGGTTCTTCGAGGTTCTACGTTTCCCTGGAAGATGAAATAATGAGGCTTTTCGGGTCTGACCGGATTTCTCCTATGCTCGCAAAGCTCGGCATGTCAGAGGATATGCCCATAGAGCACCCCTTTATTACAAAGGCCATAGAGAATGCCCAGACCAAGGTGGAAGGCCACAACTATGAAATACGGAAGTATCTCCTTGAGTATGACAATGTAATGAACAAACAGCGGGAGACCGTATACGGGATGCGCCGGGAGATCATGAAGGACGCTGAAATCAAGGAGCGTATCCTTGAGATGGTGGAAGAGATCTGCGAAGGCATTGTATTTGAGTGTGCCCCTGAGAAGGTCTATCCTGAAGAGTGGGACCTGGTTTCCCTGAAAAGCAGGATCTATGAGACATTCCTTTATCGTCTGAATCTCGATTCCATTGATATAAAAGGTCTCACCCGGGAAGGTCTTCTTGATATCGTATGTGAAAAGGTCCTTGCCGCCTATGAAGAGAAGGAGAAGATATTCGACCCTGATCACTTGCGGGCCATAGAGCACTATATTGCCCTCAATTCCCTGGATAACCACTGGAAAGAACATCTCCTTTCCCTTGATCACCTGAAAGAGGGTATCGGCCTTCGGGGTTATGGTCAGAAGGACCCTTTGAGGGAGTACCAGAGGGAGAGCTTCGAGATTTTCATTGATATGCTGGAAAGGGTGAAGCTTGATACAGTAAAAAAGATGTTTGCAGTGCAGCCGGCAAAGGAAGAGTTGACCTACGATGAGCCTGTCATGTTTATGAACAGGAGCGATGAACCGGCATTTGAAGAGAAGGAAAAGAAGATAGGGAGAAACGATCCCTGCCCATGCGGGAGCGGGAAAAAATATAAAAAATGCTGCGGGAGGTAGGGTTGGTCGGGGGAGTCGAGTTTGCAGGAGTGGCCTCAGGCATTAAAGGAAAGGGCCTTGATCTGGGTCTTGCCTTTTTTAAAGAGGGGATGCATATCTCTGCTCTTTATACACGAAATCGTGTAAAGGCTGCCCACATACTCTACAACCGGAAGATAGAGGGCAACAGCCCGGTCAAGGCTGTGCTCGTCAACAGCGGCTGTGCCAATGCCTGCACAGGCAAGGAAGGGGTTCTGGACCTGAAGGCCATAGGGAAGAATCTTTCCGGGATCCTCGGGGTAGAGCGGGAGGAGATCCTCTTTGCATCCACAGGCGTAATAGGGAAAAGACTCCCTGCGGATACCATTATCCGCGCCCTGCCTGCCATCAGCAAAGAGCTGAAGGGTACGCAGGTTGAGACCTTTGCCCGATCGATCATGACAACCGATACCTTTCCGAAGGTGGTGCAAGAGACCTTTCAGGGAAAGAATACATACAATATTGTAGGCGTTGCAAAGGGTGCAGGGATGATCAACCCCCTCTTTGCCACCATGCTTGCCTTTGTATTCACTGATTTTCCTGTATCACCCGAAACCATAAGCCGGGCCTTCCGTCACGCAGCGAGGGAGAGCTTTGAGCGGATCACTGTTGATGGTGAATGCAGCACGAATGATTCGATCATGCTCTTTACAAAGACAGGGGACGAGGACCCGGATGGTCTTGCTGCCTTTAAGGACGCCCTTTCTTCCGTATTAAAAAAGCTTTCCATGATGGTCGTCAAGGATGGCGAAGGCGCTACCCGAGCGGTGCATATTATTGTAAAAGGGGCAAAGAAAAAAGAGGCAGCGGAAAAGATTGCCCGGAGGATATCCATTTCGCCCCTTACAAAGACCGCATTTTTCGGATGCGACCCGAACTGGGGGCGGATCATTGCCGCAGTGGGGGATGCTGATGTACCGGTGCAGCCGGGAAAGATCGAGATCATTATGCAGGGCCAGGTCCTTGCCCGGGACGGCGCTGAAGTGCCCTTTGATGAAGGGGAAATGAAAAAGCTTATGAATAAGAAGGAAATTGAGGTAATAGTCGACCTCCACGAAGGAAAGATGTCCTTCGATATCTTCACTACAGACCTGACTTACGATTATATCAAGATAAACGCATCCTACCGCACCTGAATACCAAATCGCTATCATACATTAGACTTAAAATTGGTTGGAAATCCTTCCCGACCTTCTCCGGCACTCCACTTTTGACCATGGCTGATGGGTTTGTTCACTTGATTTGTGAACTCGCCCCGCATCAATGCGTGCTGGGCTCAGACAACACAAATAACCCTTCAGGACGTTCACGAAACCCAAAGCATGGTCCCTTAAGAAGCCGGGTACCCATGGATCAATAATAGGCATCCATGGGTACCCGTTGATGATTACTCCGGGAAACATTTCCAACTTGCCCTCATTATTCATCGGATGATAGCGATTTGGTATAGGGTCTGAAGATTTTTCCCGTTGATAACTCCTATTTCACCCTGAATCTTTGACAGGTTTTTAACAAATTGTGGTAATATAAAAAATAGTTGCGGAGGAGGGGTGATATGAGCAGATTTGTGGAAGGAATGAAGATTAAGTACAAGCTCTGGATAATCGTGGGAATATCCCTGGTAAGCCTTATCTTCACTGAAATGGTTTTCCTCGTTTCCCTTAGAACAGACCTCCTTGAAGAAAAAAAGATGAGGACAAAGAGTGTGGTGGAGACAGCATTCGAGATGGTCCAGTTCTACTACAACTCTGCAAAGGAGGGAGTAAGGACCGAGGAGGAGGCACAAAAGCGGGTAAAAGACCTCATCAAGGTCTTGCGCTATGACGGGACCGAATACTTCTGGATAAATGATCTGCAGGGCATGATGCTCTCTCACCCGTTCTTTGAAATGGAAGGCAAAGATCAATCGGGCTTGACGGATGTCAAGGGGAAGAAGATCATAGTCGCCATAATCGAGAAAGCAAAGACCCAGAAGGCCGGCTATGTCGATTATGTATGGAAAAAACCGGGTTCTGAGGCTTCCGCCCCCAAGGTTGCCTACGTCAAACTCTTTGAACCATGGGGCTGGGTAATAGGATCAGGGGTATACACCTATGACGTAGACACAATCTTCTGGAATAAGGCCTTAAAGCTGGCGCTGATGCTCTTGCTCATCTTCTGCGTCATTGCCATTGTATCTCTTGTTTTGGCAAAAAGCATTACAAGACCCCTCGCAATTGTGAAAGAACGGCTACAAAGAATGGCTGAAGGGGATCTCCAGACACACGAGGAGGGCGGGACTGCTGTTCAGGCATGGGGCACAAATGAAACCGGTCAACTCCTGGGCGCCCTTCACACCATGAGGGTTAATCTTGACTCCCTTATTGGTAAAGTTCAGCTTTCAGGAATACAGGTAACTTCATCGACTACTGAAATTGCAGCATCAGCGCGGGAGCTTGAAGCAACGGTAGCCCAACAGGCGGCTTCCATAAAAGAGGTAACAGCAACAGCAAGGGACATATCAAACATATCTGACACCATGGTCCACACGATGGAAAAGGTAAACGAAGCAGTAGATGAAACCGCAGTTACCGCTGAGTCGGGGCGTGATAAATTGAACCGCATGGAAAATTCTATGCGCGATTTTATCCATGCTACCGGTTATATTTCTTCCAAACTGGGCGTTATCAATGATAAGGCAAACAAGATTTCAAGTATTGTAACCACTATTAACAAGATTTCCGATCAAACCAACCTCCTGTCCCTTAATGCAGCCATTGAAGCGGAGAAGGCAGGGGAATACGGGAAGGGGTTCTCTGTCGTTGCCCGGGAGATTACCCATCTTTCCGACCAGACCGCCATAGCTACAAAAGATATAGAATATATGGTAAGGGAAATGCAGTCTTCGGTCTCTTCAGGGGTAATGGAGATGGACAAATTCGCCGAGGGGATAAGGCGCGGGGTTGATGAGGCAGTTTCTGCAAGCGCGCAGCTTGGCAGGATTATTGACAAGGTAAAGGCCCTTGGCCCTCAGTTCGAACATGCGAGCGGGGCTATGCATACCCAGGTGGAAGGGGCCCAGCAGATCAGTGAGGCCATGATGCAGCTCTCCGCCATGGCCGAGCAGACAAAGGATTCTTTGTCTGAATTCAAGGAGGTTACGGAACAGCTTAATGATGCGGTGCATGCATTAAGGGCCGAAGTCTCCCGTTTCAAATTAAGTAAAGGATCGATATGAGAAGGTATTTAAAGGGGCTCAGGATATCACAGAAAATCCTTCTCAGCAGCCTTATTTTTGCGTTGCCAATCGTGGTGCTCCTCTATTTTATGATCTCCGGGTTCAATCATACAATACGTTTTTCAAACCAGGAGATATGGGGTATGAAGGTGCTGGAGCCCCTGGAAAGACTCGTTGAACTCGTTTCTGAACATCAGCTTCTCGTAAGACTTTATATTGAAGGTAACAAATCAGTTGAAGATAAGATTAATGGAAACGGTAAAAAGGTGGACGAAGCCTTTTCTGCTTTGTTAAAAGAAGGAAAAAGGCTTGAGGTTCCTCTTCGGATCAGCGAGAAACACCTAAAGGCCGCAGGCATGGAGGAGCGATTCTATATATTGAATATACACAAAAACTGGCAGGAGCTCAATTCTTCGTGGAAAACGATATCCAGCACCACCCAGAACGACGGGCAGCACGAGTTGATCATGGTGCCCGTTCAGGCACTGATAAAGAAGGTAGGGGATACGTCGAATATGGTGCTTGACCCGGATCTCGACTCCTATTACATAATTGACGTGAGTCTTCTCACCATGCCGAAGGTTCAGAACCGCTTAAGCTCTTTTATTCTTGACGTTGAGTCAGTCCTTTTTAAGGGTTTCCGTACCCAGACTGATGCGGTGAGGTTCGGGTCCTTCGCAGCCCTTCTCGAAAACGATCTGGACCGTCTCCGCCAGAGCATCGCGACGGCGCTGGCTGAAGACAAACACTATTATGGGGAAAGTCCTACCCTGCAAAAGAATATGCCCCCTCTCCTTGCAGGGTATGAGTCGTCATTAATAGCCTTTATTGTTGTATTGAAAAGGCTTTCCAATGACCCTGCCTTCAACATCCCTATAGCAGAATTTATGGAAACCTCGCAGCAGGTCATTGAATCCGGGTCAGCCCTGAGGGCAGGTTCCATGAAGGAATTGACAATCCTCCTCGATAGAAGGATTGATAATTTCAAGAAAAAGGCATATGCGGCCCTATCCTTAAGTTTTATGGCTCTCCTTCTCGCCGCAACTGTAGTCTTTTTCATTTCCCGAGGCATCACGCGCCCCCTTAGAAAAGTGGCCGATATTGCGGGGAAAATTGCAGCCGGAGATCTTCACCAGGCAAGAGAAAGCCTGGAAACCATAAAGAATGCGGGGTTTGACATAAACGATCTCTTAATCGATCCATCAAAACAGGTAAAGAATGAAATCCACCAGCTTTTTTACGCAATTGCAACCATGACATCAAGTCTCAACTCCCTCCTTGCCCAGGTACAGAAATCGGGGATACAGGTTACCTCGTCATCGACTGAAATTGCCGCATCTGCAAGGGAGCTTGAAGCGACCGTTGCCGAACAGGCTGCATCCATCAATCAGGTAACCGTGACAAGCAAGGAAATCTCCGCAACTGCCCAGGATTTCGCCGCAACCATGAACAGCGTGACCGAAATGGCCTCAAAAACCGCTGAACTGGCTGGAACAAGCATGACAGATCTCTCCGACATCAATGCCACTATGAATGCGCTCCTTGAAAGCACGCGTCAGAGCACCGATAAACTGAACACCATCAACGAAAAGATGGGTAATATCAGTCAGGTAATCACAACCATCACAAAAGTTGCCAATCAGATCAATCTTCTCTCCCTTAATGCAGCTATCGAGGCGGAGAAGGCTGGTGAATACGGGATAGGATTTTCAGTAGTGGCAAGGGAAATCAGACGCCTTGCCGACCAGACAGCAGTTGCCGCCCTGGAGATAGAAGCCATGATAACGGAAACCCAGACCTCGGTTGGGGAAGGAATGGCAGCGGTTGAGCTCTATACGCGGCAAACGCGGACAAGCACTGAGAGCATTGCGAGTATCAGCATACGCTTAGAAAGGGTTATAGAGCATACACAGGGGTTAAAACCACAATTCGGGGCAGTAAACCAGGGCATGCAGATGCAGTCCGACAGCGCATGCCAGATCAGCGAAGCTATGGGTCAGCTTAATGAAACTGCAATACAGACCAGGGATTCCCTCATAGAATTCAAAAAGGTAACCCAGCAGCTCAACGAAGCAGTGAGAGATTTGCAGAACGAAGTGAACCGTTTTACGGTGAGTTCATAGATACTATGCTTTTTCTCCTTTTCAAGATTCGGAATGAACGTTATTGTCTGGATGTTTCCAGAATCGTCGAAGTTGCGCCCATGGTCATTTTCAAAAAGATACCCCATGCCCCGCCCTATCTCTCCGGGCTCTTCAATTTCAGGGGGACCATTGTTCCTGTCATCGACCTTTCAGCCCTTCTCTATGAAGAACCGTGCAGACCCCTTTTGAGCACCCGTATAATACTCGTTGATTACATCGGCCCCAACAGAAAACGCCACATCCTCGGCCTGCTCGCAGAACATGTAACAGAGACAATCTCAAGGAAAGAATCAGATTTTCAGGCTCCCGGTGTAGAGGTGGAAGATTCACGGTTTCTCGGCGATGTGATCTTTGATGAAGAAGGCATGATTCAGAGGGTGGAGGTGGAGCGAATTCCCCCTCAGGCATTACAGGAATATCTCTTTTCAGCAGGAAAGGATGAAGCGGTTGACAGTGAATAGCGATGGGGAGAGCTGATGGTGGAAGGATGAAGGGCTATCACACGATAGAAGAATTGCTCTCAGGCGCTATCGGTCTTGAACCGGAGTCGATCGGAATGAATACGATTGCCATGGATATTGACTCCCTTATGAAAACCTCCAGGATTGAGGATAAGGGGCTCTACCTGAAAAGACTCATGTCAGTCCCGACGGAAATGGAAAGGCTTATCGAAAAGGTCGTTGTTCCGGAAACATGGTTTTTCCGCGACAGGGAGGCTTTTCGGTTTTTAAAACAATATGTAAGGGAAAGCCTTTCTATAAATAGAGGAGAGATGTTAAAGGTTCTGTCCGTACCCTGTTCTACAGGGGAAGAGCCTTATTCCATTGCCATGACCCTTCTTGAGGCAGGCGTGAAGCCCGAGGCCATCCACATCGATGCAGTTGATATCAGCGCACAGGCAATTCGAACCGCCCATTCTGCCTGTTATGGCCCTTCATCATTCAGGGGAGAGGCGAAGACATATCAAGGCCTTTATTTTACACCCTCTGAAGGGAGGATGCAGCTCAATCCCCCCGTTGCAGGGCTTGTCCATTTTTATCAGGACAATCTTACGAGGCCGGATTTTATGGCTGATTATGATGGGTCTTACCGGATAATCTTTTGCAAAAACCTCCTCATATACCTGAACCCCCAGGCAAGACAAAGGGTTTTTGCCAATCTTAACCGGATGCTTATGCCCGGGGGTATCCTCTTTACAGGCCACTCCGAACTGACCGCTATTCTGCAATGGGGGTATGATCCCGTCACGCATAGGAGGTCATTTGCCTGCATGAAACCGGAAGGTCTTCTTCTCAGGAAGATAGAGAATGTCACACCTGCCCCTGTGATAATAGATTCTCATGCCGGGGAGTCCACTGCCGGTTCATCTTATTTGCAGGCAAAGAAAAACAGGGCATCATCCAGCAAACTTCTGCAAGCAGAGGGGGCGACGCAAGCCTCATTCCGCGCCTTTCCAAGCGAGCTTCTGCGAGCAGAGGGGGTGGCTCCGACGGCTTCGCCGGTGGAGGGGGCGACGCAAGCCCCATTAATTGAATCGCCTCTGATCACGATTCGCAGGCTCGCTGACATAGGGTCGCTCGACGAGGCATTGAATCTCTGTGAATGCTATCTTAAGGAAAACAGTGTACACAAGGAGGCTTACTACTTAATGGGCCTCATTAACCATGCCTTAAACCGTATTGAAAGGGCTGAAACGTTTTTCTCGAAGGCCCTCTATTTAGACCCTTCTTACTATGAGGCATTACTCCATATGTCTCTTCTCTATGACCAGAGAGAAGAGACCGCAAAGGCAGCAGTTTTTAAGGAACGGATAAAACGGCTTCAGGAAACAGAACAGGGTATGGGTGGAAACAGATGAATCAAAAAGAAGATGATATTCCGATGAATTGCTGGAGAGAAATCGGCATTTCAGGAGATTTTACCTGTCCCAGACTCCTCGAACTGGTCCATTGCAGGAACTGTTCTGAGTACAATAAGGCCGGTCGGCAGCTTTTTGACAGGGAGATTCCAAAAGGGTTTCTCGAAGAATGGACACAAAATCTGACAGGCACGAAGGAGACGGAAACTCTCGATACAACATCGGTGATCATTTTCAGGATCATGAGCGAATGGCTCGCTTTCCGGACAGTCTATTTACAGGAAACGGTGAATATGCGTCCAATACATTACATCCCTTTCCGCTCAAACAATGTATTCAAGGGTGTTGTAAATGTGAACGGAGAACTGCTTCTCTGCGTTTCAGCCCTTGACCTCTTTGAATCTACCCGGGGAGAGGGAAGGGCGCCTTCGGGAAAGACCATTTATGAAAGAATGCTGGTTATCAGCAGGGAGGGGGAGCGCTATGTCTTTCCTGTTGATGAGGTGCTCGGCATTTACCGTTTGCCCCTGTCGGAGTTGAGCGATCCCCCTGTAACCATGTCAAAAACGCCTACTAACCTTGTTATGGGCATCTTTAACCTTCTGGATAAGAGGATTGGTTTCCTCGATGACGAGAAATTCTGTCAGTCTTTGAAAAGGAGTTGTGCCCACTGATGGGGATGAACGATCTTGCAGACCTTTCCATGCTTGACCTTTTTCGTATTGAAGCGGAGAACTATACGAGGATTCTCGAAACAGGCCTTGTAGAGATTGAAAACAACCAGATCCCGGAAAAAATTGAACCTCTCATGCGCGCAGCCCACTCAATCAAGGGCGCGGCCCGCATTGTGGGACTTGACAATCTGGTCTCTCTCACCCATGCCATGGAAGATGTCCTGTCTGCAGCCCAGAAGGGTAGGCTGACCCTTACCTCTGATCATATAGACCTGCTTTTGCAGGGCAATGATATCCTTCTTCACCTCGCCTCATTAGAAACTGCGATAATGGCGGAATGGCTGGAGGGGCAGGTTGCTGCAATAAATAAACTGAGTCAGGTGCTCCGGACTATTCTTGAGGGAGGGCCCATTACACCGCCCCCCGGGACAGTTGAGACCCCTGAGGTCAAAGCCCCTGCTACAGAACCTGTGCCGGACCATCCGGCACCCCTTGAGAAACCTGTAGAAAAAGGGGCAGAGAAGGGGGCAGAAAGATCCATGGAGCGGTCCGCTGAAAGAAGCGACGATACCTCTGTCCGGGTTGTTTCCGGAAGCCTGAACCGTCTTATGGGGTTTGCCGGGGAGTGTCTCGTCCAGGCGAAATCAGCAAAACCTCTCTCCTCTTCCCTCCTGTCCATGAAGAACCTCCACATGGAGCTGGCCACTCAACTTGAAAAAATATTTCATTCCATACACCATCTTGAGGTTGCCCGGGAGGTAAAGGAACGGTTCAATGATGCCTTGCAGGAGCTGGACAGGATTCGTGATTGTGTCAATGAGCATATAGAAGGCTTTGAGTCCTTTTCCCGCAATCTCGAGCGTCTTGCTGATCATCTGTATGGTGAGGTCATTGAGATCAGGATGAGGCCTTTTTCCGATGGACTGCCCGGATTTCCCCGCATGGTCCGTGACCTTGCAAAAGACCTTGGAAAGAAGGTTGTTTTTCGGATCGTAGGGGAATCTACCAGGGTGGACAGGGATATCCTGGAGAAACTGGAGGCACCTCTCACCCATCTTTTGCGCAATGCTGTGGATCATGGGATTGAGACGCCCGAGGAACGGCGTGCTGCCTCAAAACCCGAAGAAGGCAGTCTGATCCTTGAAGCACGGCATAGCTCCGGTATGCTCAATATCAGGATAAGCGACGATGGAAGTGGGGTTGATCTTGAAAGGCTCCGGGCAAAGATTGTCAGAGAGGGCCATGTATCAGAAGAAATGGCTATTGCCCTGAGCGATGGGGAGCTTCTTGAGTTCCTGTTTCTGCCCGGTTTTTCTACCGCTTCAAAGGTAACGGAAGTCTCCGGCCGCGGGGTGGGACTTGATGTGGTTATGTCCATGGTGCAGGAAGTAGGGGGCTCAATCCGCGCAGAAACCAGGCTCGGGAAAGGGACATCCTTCCATATGTACCTCCCCCTTACGCTCTCTGTTCTCAGGACCCTTCTTGTCGATATAGGCGGGGAACCCTATGCAATACCTCTCGCCCGCATTGACCGCATCATGGAGATCAATCAGGAACAACTGCGGGTTCTGGAGGACAAGCAGTTCTGTACCTACGGAAACGAACATATAGGCATTGTGGATGCCCACCAGGCGCTCCAGGTTACCACTTCCAACCATACTTCCCCCCACGAACTCCGAATAGCCGTTATCAGTGACCGTTTGAACCGTTATGGTCTTGTGGTGGAAAAATTTCTCGGCGAACGGGAACTTGTGGTAATCCCCCTTGACCCCCGTCTCGGGAGAATACCGAATATCAGTGCCGGTACAATCCTCGAAGACGGCGCCCCCGCACTGATCCTTGACGTCGATGACCTTGTCCGTTCCATCGACAATCTTCTCACCCACGGAAGGCTTCACAAGGTGGGTGACCGAAAAGAACAAAGGGGTGCAATAAAAAAACGCGTTCTTGTGGTCGATGATTCCCTGACCGTTCGGGAAGTAGAGCGAAGGCTTATTGAGAACAACGGTTATGAGGTAGTGGTAGGTGTCGACGGCCTGGACGGCTGGAACCTTCTTCAGGAGAGCAGATTTGACCTTGTGATTTCCGATATAGACATGCCCCGCATGAATGGCATAGAGTTCATAAGAAAAATGAAAGGCGATCAGAGATACAAGGATTTGCCGGTCATTATTGTTTCTTACAAAGACCGGGAAGAAGACAGGTTGAAGGGTCTTGAAGCAGGGGCCAATTACTACCTGACAAAAAGCAGCTTCCATGATGACAGCCTTAGTAAGGCGGTGAGAGATATGATAGGAGAGCCCTTTTAGAATGCGTATTGCTATTGCACAGAGTCTCAGCGGGGCATCGGAGGTCCTCCGGAGGGTTATCATTTCCCATCCGGGCTATGAAATCCTGTGGACGGCAAAAGACGGGCTTGAAGCAGTAGAAAAGTCCGCCATGGATACCCCGGACCTCATGCTAATAGATATCTCCCTTCCCGGCATGGACGGGGCAGAAGCAACCCGTCTAATCATGATGGAACGTCCCTGTGCGATCCTCATTGTCACATCATTCGGCTCCGGGAAGGCAGCTCAGGTTTTTGAAGCCCTGGGCAATGGCGCCCTCGATGTAATTGATATGCCTCTGGTGGATGAGAAAGGCCGCGTGAAAGGCGGGAATAAACTGCTCAAAAAGATCGCTGCTATCGAGAAACTGATTCGAAAGAAAAGCAGGCAGGGCAAAAGGGTTTCAACGCTCTATAGTGCAGATTCCTCCTACCCTATGATCGCCATAGGCTCTTCCACGGGCGGCCCGAAGGCCCTGGCTGATATTCTATCCTCTCTGCCCCAACGTATTAGTGCAACGATTGTAATAGTGCAGCACCTTGATGTGCAGTTCGCCGAAGGGCTGGCTGAATGGCTTAATGAACAGACCAAACTCAAAGTAAGCCTTGCAAAGACGGGCATACACCCTGATCAGGACATGGTGTTTGTTGCAGGCACTAACGACCATCTGATCCTCGATGGGGATTGTTCATTCAATTATGTGCCTGAACCAAGAGACTATCCCTACAGGCCTTCCGTGGATAGATTCTTTTTCAGTGCGAGAGACTTTTGGCCCGTGAAAGGAATAGCAGTTCTTCTGACGGGTATGGGCAGGGATGGAGCAAGGGGGCTTCTCGCACTCCGTAATGCGGGCTGGCATACCATAGCCCAGAACGAGAAAACCTCTGCCGTGTACGGTATGCCGAAGGCTGCAGCGGAATTAGGGGCAGCAGACGAAATTCTGCCTATGGAAGGAATTGTTGAGGCAATTTTACAGAGACTACACTTATAAAAGGAACTGATATCTATGACCATTGACGGAAACAAGGAGTTTGCAAGCCCGCCCATACATCACACCATTACGGTTCTCCTGGTTGATGATCAGCCGATTGTCGGGGAAACGGTAAGGAGAATGCTCGCACCGGAACAGGACATCGTCTTCCATTACTGCAAGGATCCTACTCAGGCGATTAAGATGGCAACGGAGATCTCCCCTACGGTAATACTTCAGGACCTCGTAATGCCCGAAATAGATGGACTCACGCTGGTAAAATTCTTCAGGGCCCACAAAAAGTTAAAGGACGTCCCCCTCATAGTCCTTTCCAGCAAAGAAGAGGCAGTGACCAAGGCGGATTCCTTCGCAGTGGGTGCCAATGATTATCTTGTAAAGCTCCCTGACAGGATCGAACTTATCGCCCGTATCCGCTATCACTCAAAAGGGTATATAAATCTCCTCGAGAGGAATGAGGCATACGAGGCGCTCTTTAAAAGCCGGCAGGCCTTGGCGTCCCAGCTTGCAAGCGCAGCAGAGTATGTGATTTCTCTTCTTCCCCAGCGGATTATTGAAGGGAACATACATACGGATTGGCGTTTTTTCCCTTCCACAGAGCTTGGAGGTGATTCTTTCGGTTATCACTGGATTGACGAGGAACACTTTGCCATGTATCTCCTCGATGTGTGCGATCATGGCGTAGGACCCGCGCTCCTCTCTGTTTCAGCCCTCAACGTGCTCAGATCTCAAACATTACGAAATACGGATTTCAGAGCCCCCGAGAAGGTGCTTGCAGCCCTTAACGATACCTTTCAGATGGAGAGGCAGAATAATCTCTATTTTACGATCTGGTATGGTGTTTTTAATAAAGTTACGAGGCGGATTACTTATGGGACCGCAGGCCACCCGCCTGCCCTCCTTGTCTCCCCGGACAAAATGATCCATGAGCTGATAACGCCAAGCATGTTTATCGGCGGAATGGAAGGCATTGTCTACACAAGCGGCTTCATTGACCTCACAGGTCCGTCAAATCTTTATATCTTTTCCGATGGTGCCTATGAGATTGAAAAGACTGACGGGTCCATGTGGAGCCTTCAGGGCTTAAAGGAGTACATAACCTATAGTGCAGGAGGGGACCTTTCCGATATAGAAATGCTCTATAGTTTTCTCCAGGATATGGGAGGGAAAAAGGACCTGGATGATGATTTCTCCCTGCTCAAGGTGGAATTCGCCTGACAAGGGCTATATTTTTTACCCGGCTGATTTTTTCCTTAGCCTTAAAAAATGAAGACCATCCATAGAAAATGATCTATCCTTTTGGATAGGGGTGAATTCATAATGAATTATTGGGGAATATCGTGAAGAAACATATATCATTAATTTTTACATGTATTTTTCTTATTTTAATGACCTCAGGATGTTCGTGGATGACCTTCTTTGTTGTCCAGAATAATTCCGATGGAGAAATCCGCATCAGGTATTCTCTGTGTTGTCCGGGTACAAAGTACTGGTATATCGTTCCGAAAATTATCAAAACGAGCCAAATAGAGGATAGAGTAATAAATTGGAATAGTATTTCTGAGGCGGAACATACTTACGACAAGGAGAAGGGGATTGTTGAGATAATTGTGCCCGCAAATCATACTGTTTTAGTGAATCACGAGCTGAACTATACTGGTTACAACAAAGACAGAAGCTCTCATGCAAAGATGTTGGAACTCACGATAATTTCGCCAAAAGGTCAGACCATATACGCTGGAAATGAATTGGGAAAGGTGTTTAAGGAACAGTCCAAGCATCTGTATATTTTGAAATATGAATGAATCAACTACCCCGCAGCAGAGCTGCGAGGTATCAACGGAATGAGGAACATGATTATGCCCCCTCACCCTACCCTCTCCCGCGAGGGGCGAGGGAATATGGTTACCCCGAAGCAGAGCTTCGAGGAATCTATTGATTGAACGGAAACATAGGCAACACTTTTGTATTAATTAATAGACACTTGAAGGAGGTGCTATGAACATTTTTATTAAATATTGTGGTGCTTGAAACTTTCTTCCCCAAGCTTCCCGGGCGGAAGCGGAATTGAGGGTAGATTATCCCGATTCAACTATTAAATTGATCAAAGGCAGCGGCGGTATCTTTGATGTAACGTGTAACGGCAAGTTGATCTACTCTAAACAAAATATTGAAGGACAGCGATTTCCCAATGATGGAGAAATTGCCAGGTTGATCAAACAGGAGATGGACTGACTTTTAACTGAAATCGGGAAGACTGGAAGGCTGGGACCAGGTCTTGTATTATCACACATTATTTATTTGAGTTTCCCTGTCCCTAACTATTTTTCTTAACGCGATCATTCGGATTGGAATTGCAGGGAGGATAAGTGTTGAGAATTTATTTGTTTTTGTCATGTAGTTTATGTATGATGAACCAAATATTATGTGTAGCAATGCGGAGATTTAAGACACAGTTTTATGGTAACAGCAACACCATTAACATGCAATTACAAGCATGAAGTGTCCATCAGAAAGTATTATGCCAGGGTTGGATAAAAAGGGATAATAATGGCAATCGATTTTAATGATCAATTGTTTCAAAGAAGTCGCGGAAGAAGAAGAGAAGACAAGATAATTAGGGATCTGCTGAGAGTTGGTCAGACGATTACTTCTGAGATTAACATGGATGTTTTATTTAAAATAATCATTGAACAAACCAATGAGCTTGTGGAAATTGAAGGTTCAACGATATTTGTTTTTGATAATAAAACCGGTGAATTATGTTCGTTTCACCCATCAGATTTTAAAAAGAGCGAGATGCGCAGCGCTCCTGATGCCGGTATTGCCGGGTGGGTTTTTGCACATAAAGAACCGCTTATTGTAAACAATGTGAGTAACAATCCTTATTTTCACCCGGAAATAGATACTATGGAGGGGTTACAGGCAAAGTCCATCATGTGCGTTCCTCTGATCAACAGGACAAAGCAGTGTGTAGGCGTATATCAGGCATTCAATAAAAGATCATCATTCGGTATGTATGTGGATTTTGCAGAGGACGACGTGGAACTTCTGTATGCCTTGTCGTCTTTTGTGGTGATCGCTATAGAAAACTCAAAAATATATGAAAAGCTTAAATCCCTGGATAAAGCGAAAGAAAGAATCATCAATCATCTTTCCCATGAGATGAAAACACCGCTGGCCATCACATCGGTTACCCTTGAAAGGATCTCTAAAAAAACCAGAGAATTCAACTTTGAGGGATTAGAAAAAACTATCAATATGGGAAAACGAAACATCAACCGCCTTCTCCAACTCCAGTTAAAAATAGATGATATTTTGAATGAAAGAGCCTTTGATGAAAAGCTCATGATAGTGAATATTATTGAAGATGCGCTTGGTTATGTTGAAGCCATGAAAGAGAATCGCACGGAACACAAAGAGATTATGGAAGGCATTTCCAACTATATCTATTCTTTTTACTCTGTTTCGGAAATTACCTATGAAAATATTCAACTCTATGACTTCCTGCTGCAGATAAATGAAATTGCTCTCCTGAATGCAAAGGGGAGGGCGGTCGAAATTACAGCCGATTTTCAAAAAGATATTATTCTTCATATGAATAGAGCGATTCTTGAAAAGGTTTGCGCCGGTTTGCTTAAAAATGCAATCGAAAATACCCCAGATGGAGGAAGGATTGAGGTTGCTTCTCATGTTACGAACAGTGGAATCCATATAACATACAGGGATTATGGGGTTGGGATTACAAATGAGAATCAGAAAATGATATTCGGCGGATTTTTCCATACCCAGGATACACTTTTCTATTCTTCCAAAGAACCCTATGCATTCAACGCAGGCGGATCGGGTTCGGATTTACTGAGAATGAAGGTGTTGTCTGAACGATGCGGATTCACAATAAGTTTTCAAAGTGTACGGTGCAGCATAATACCATCTGATGTTGATGTATGTTCCGGGCAAATCGCAACGTGCAGTAAAATTGAGAAGAAAGCGGACTGTTTTACTTCAGGAGGGAGCGAATTTACCGTTAGTTTTCCTTTAAAACTCCTGGTACATTAAGAAAAGTGGATGTTTCCAATAGAAAAAGGAATAGGCTGAGGTTTCCCGGATGGTGGACCATCCTTGGAATGATTCTCGTCTGTACTGTTATTTATATGTCTCTGGCCCCTCTATCACTTTCGATGATTATCAGTTTTCCTCAAAGTGACAAGGCCCTGCATTTTGCCGCATATACGGTCACGATGTTCTGGTTTAGCCAGATATACCCGAAAAAACCCGCATCTCTCCTCATTGCATCAGGACTTATCATGCTGGGCATCCTTCTTGAGTTCATTCAGGGCGCAACCGGTTACCGGACATTCGAATACCTGGATATGACAGCGAATACCCTTGGCGTTATATTAGGGTTATATCTTGCACAGACAAGGTTAGGAGGTCTTTTCTGCGCCATTGAGCGATGCCTGTCCCCCACCAGGGGCTGACTGGCGTATAGTACGGATATCAATCGGGCAGGAAGTAAAGAGCAGGAGAAGGAAGGCTATGACAACTGTAGTTGCTGCAATTATCATAAAAGAGGGAATGATCCTCATAGGTAAAAGGAAAGAGGGCGGTTCGATGGCCCACAAATGGGAGTTTCCGGGCGGGAAGCTGGAGCCTGGCGAGACCCCTGAGGAATGTCTTAAAAGAGAACTTTTTGAAGAGCTGGGCGTTGACGTGAAGATCGGTGAATTCTATTGCCTGGGTAGACATATGCCGGAGAGCCCTTATGGAATAGAATTGCTTACCTATAAGGTTCTTTATTGTTCCGGCAGTTTTAAGCCCATTGCCCATGAAGAGATCAGGTGGGTAAGGCCGGATGAACTGGGTTTGTACGAATTTCCCCATGCTGACAGGCCTATTGTGAATAAGCTGATAGAGGAGAGCATAAATGGATTTGAATCAATTGCCAATTAATCTCAAGGCAAGGGAAATGCTTGCAGAGACAGGAACATCATTCGAACCAGCGAGCCTTTACATTGTACAGCTTGCCCTGTGGGCGCTTGATAACAATAAGATTGAAGGAGAGAACGACATCCTTGAGACGTTGAAGGCCATGATGACGTGGAGACCTGAAAGAATCATGAATTTCCTTATGATGAGAGAGGATGAAGAAGGCTATGAACCCGTTGGATGGAGAGAGGCAAAGACCCCCCTTGAGCTTGCCTTTGTTGTTCTGGAAGACCTCGAAAAGAAGATGGTGAAACACTTTCCGTGGTACCGGTGCTTTGAATGATGGATGAATGCAACTCGGTATTACTCTTCAGGATGGGTTTCAGATAAAATCTTACGGCTCATTTTAGGTATAAGATAACTGAATACCAGAAAGATGATGATAAAATTGAATATTGAAGAGAATCCGAGGCTTAAGAGTGTTTTTATAAGATTATCGATGCCGAGAAATATATTCATAACCAGATAATTGACGACAACTGTTACCAGTAAGGCAATTATCATAATCTGGGATTTTTCTGATTTTGTATACAATCTTCTGCTGTCTTTTACAAATTTTTTCCCGGAAAAGATACATGCAATAAATAAAGAGCCGTTGTTGACCCAGTTCCCCGGTTTTATCCCGAACATTTTTGCAGCAAGACCTACTGTAACAAGAAAGATAGTATAGTACAGTGCAAATATAAATATTGTTATGCCCACAGAGGACTTTTCATTGGTAGTGTTCTGCACGTTTCATTCTCCTTATCATTCTCCTTATCATTCTAATTCGCATTCTAATTCGCATTCAAGATGACACTAATCTTTTCTGTCATTGCGAGCGAAGCGAAGCAATCTCAATGACTTAGATTGCCGCGTCACTACGCTCCTCGCAATGACATGATTGCGAATTGGAATCAGCATTTCATATCCTAAGCAAATGGCCGTTCTCCCGGAGCCAAAGCCTCTGTTTATTATAGTCAGGCAGTATTGTGCCGAGAAGGTCCCAGAATCTACTTGAATGGTTTTTTTCTTTTATGTGGGCGAGCTCATGGAGGATCACATAGTCTATTGCCGGGTAAGGGGCCATAATGAGTCTCCAGCTAAAGGATACCTTGTTTCTAACTGAGCACGAACCATACCGGGTGAGGGCGCTCGTAATGGTGATGCCCGTAGCGGGGAGATTGAATTGCCTGCTGTAGTAGTCAACCCTTTCCGTGATCTTTTCCCGGGCCCGTTTTTTGTACCAGTCGACAAAAACATCACGCGCTTTGGCCAAATTGTCTTCCCTTAAGAGAAAGATACCATAGGATAATACAAGGGGAGCCCTCGCGCTGGTTGAGTCCGCAACCCTTAAAGGAAATTGCTCGCCGAGATAATGGAAATTTTCTCCTGGAATGAATACCTTTTCAGTGTCCCGGGGCTCAGGGAGGCATGCCATTTCTTTAAGCTTTTTTCGGACCCACCCTTCCTTTTGTTTAAAGAACCGGTCTGTCTCAGCCTCTGATGTCCGGTATGGAACATGCATCATGATTGTCCCGTTTCTTTCCACCTGAAGGGTAAGGGTCTTCTTCCTCTTTTTGCTCCGTTTGAGCTGGTAGTTGAGATCAGAAGCGTCTTTAAATATCAAGCTCCTCGCCTTTATGGGGAACATAGGTTTTGAGGCCGAGTTTCTCTCTCACGACTGCCTCAAATTCGAGAGAAACCGTTTCTTCCCCATGGACTATGAATACCTCAGGGTCCTGAGAAAAGGTGCTGAGCCACTCGATAAGCCCCTTCTGATCGGCATGGGCAGAGAACCCTCCTATTGTGTATACCCGGGCCCTTATAGCAATCTCTTCTCCAAGGATACGGGCGGTCTTTGCCCCGTCTATAATGTATCTGCCCAGGGTGCCTCTTACCTGAAAGCCGCTGAATATTATGCTGCACTCAGGCCGCCACAGGTTATGTTTGAAGTGGTGGCGGATACGCCCGCCCTCGCACATTCCGCTGCCGGCAATGATGATGGCCCCTGATTTTATTTTGTTAAGAGCCTGGGATTCCTCGACGGTTTTGGTGAAGTGAATCCGCATCCCGTCGCTGCCGCCCAGCTTGAATAAACCGGATGCGTCTGTGTCAAAATACTCGGGATGGGACAGATAGATGTGGGTCGCCTTGTCTGCAAGGGGACTGTCCACATACACGTCTATGCGGGGAAGCCTTCCTTCCTTGACGAGTTTGTTCAGTATGTAAAGCAAATCCTGGGTCCTCCCCACAGCAAAGGCAGGAATAAGGATGTTGCCTTTTCTTCTCAAGGTGTCTTTTATTGCGTCAGCAAGTTCATTGATGCTTTCTTCCGGACTTTTATGGAACCTGTTTCCATAGGTAGACTCTACAAGTACATAATCAGCTTCTTTGACATGCTGGGGGTCCTGGATGATAAAATTATCATTCTTTCCCACATCGCCGGAAAAAACGATTTTCTTTTCTCCCTGGGGTCCCGGATACCAGAGCTCAAGAGATCCGGAGCCGAGTATGTGACCTGCATCAAAAAACCTGTACTTCAGGCCTTCGCCAAGATCATGGATTACCCCGTAGGCAGATCGGTCAATGAGGGAGACCGCCGCCTTCACATCTTCTTCTCTGTAAAGAGGTTCCACTGCGGTTCCTTTCCCGGTCCTCAAGGCCTTCTTTGTCATCCATATCGCATCCATTTCCTGAATGTGTGCAGAATCGTAGAGCATGATCTCTACGAGGTCAGCGGTGCCGGGGGTAGTGATAATTCTGCCTTTAAATCCGTCCATTACAAGCTTGGGCACAAGACCGGAATGATCAAGGTGGGCATGGGTGAGGAGGAGATAATCTATTTCTTCAGGATTAAAGGCAAAAGGACGCCTGTTTGTTTCGTCCGAATTCTTTCCCTGATACATGCCGCAGTCCACAAGGATCTGCATACCTCCGGTGGATAAATGATAACATGAACCAGTTACAACCCGCGCAGCCCCCAGGAACCGTATCTTCATATGCGTATACCTCAATCCTCGTTTTTTATTGAAAACAATAAGTGTATGGGGAAGATTATATATTGGCAGGAATTGTTTTTCAAGGGTAATAAAGGTCCCTTGAAAGAACAGGTAAAGGTAAATCCCTTACGATGATGCCATTATGCGGCCCTTGCCTTGCCCTTTTTTTCCATATTCCCGGCATAGTGCTTCACATTTTTCATCTCTTCATGCTCCCACTTCTGCTGTGCCTTTTCTCCTATCCGGGTAGGGTAGCCGTCGTAAATCCTGCGGCCACAGATGACGCATGCGTGTACCATGATCAGATTGACCAGGTCATCATCCCTGTACATGTCTATCTTGCACTTTGGACATAGCATGACACCCTCCTTCTGTTATTTAATAACGGGCGCCGGCGCAGGCGGCCGTCCTCTCCCGCCAATCCAGAGATTCTGGTTTTGAAGCATCTTCCATGCATTCTCCTTATCCTTATCCGCGTCCTGTTGGGAGCTGTTGTCGGATTCGATTGTATACACCGTCTTATCCTTGTCCTCCACCACATCAATGGTATCTTTCGCAAAAACAACGGAATGAAAACCTGTTGTAAACATACAAGCCCCGATAAAGATTATGACCATGATCAGGGCAAACAGCTTTTTTGTATACACAGCATCCATTCCTTTCAATAAACTAATCATTGCAATCTCCCTTGGCAAATGGGTCTCGCCGTATTAATATTAATATATGATCGACAGGATACATTTTTTATTAAGCCGGACCAAGGGTAGTAAAGACGAGTCATGATGGATATTTATGCAAAAACTATACCTCATATTTCCTTTTCATATCCGGGGCTTCAAGAACAGGGTATGCGGCGCAGTTGCTCCATAAAATGGCTTTAACACAGGATTTTCCGGGTCAATATGTCGTTGAATGAAAGGTTGACAATGGAGTCAGGCTTTCTGTAAGATTGAGAATGAGATTGAGAATGAGATTTAAGGAGGAAGGAGGAGTATGAGATACCTTATCACCACCATCTTTCTGACTATTTTCTTCTGTAATGTAGCCTCGGCTGCGTCAGACAGCGAGGTAGCAAGGGTTAAAACCTTTACGGGAACCGCGTCAATCAAGAGACAGGAGAAAACGATTCCGGCGCAGAGGGAAGAAAAGCTTTTCAAAGGCGATATCCTCCGAACCGGCGGTGACGGAACTCTCGGCATAATGTTTAAAGACGACACCTGTCTCACTCTGGGGCATGACAGCGCAGTGGTTATTAATGAGTTTCTCTTTGCCCAATCCCAGGGCAAATTTTCCCTGGTTGTCCGTATGGTCAAAGGGACCGCATCATATCTTTCCGGTATGATAGGAAAACTCTCTCCCCAATCAATACGATTTGAAACACCTGTCGCAACGGTAGGCATCCGGGGAACAAGATTTCTTGTACAGATTGATGACAGGGGTGGGCAATGAAATTCATAACTATTTTCATTACAGGTTTTTGCATATTTATGCTCCTTCCATCCTGTGTTGTCCCGCAAAAAAGAATGTTTGTTCCCCCAAAGGAACCTGTTCTTAAAGTGCAGCCCCGTCCTCGACACCATGAGGAGCTGAAAAAAAACCTTTTTGTGCTCATACCGGATATTGACGGCAAGATAGGCACGATTACGGTGGGAAACGAACAGGGGTCCCAGGTTATCGCACAACCGGGCCTTGCCGCGGAGGTAAAAGACACTGCTACCATTCCCGCCCCCCCCAGTACACATGGATGAAAAGGAGATCAAAAGGATCTTCGGGGCAGCCCTCTCGGCGCAGCCTCATCTGCCTGTAAGGTTTAAACTCTATTTCAAGACCGGTTCATCTGACTTTACAGGAGAATCTGCGAAGGACCTCCCTTTGATTTTCGCGGTAATTGATGGGAGAAAATCAAAGGATGTCATCGTGGTGGGTCACGCTGACAGGGTTGGTACGCAACAGAATAACTATAAACTTTCCCTTAAAAGGGCTCAGCGGGTCAAAGAGATTTTTGTGTCAAGGGGTATGGACCCTCGCGTTGTCGAGATTGATGCGCACGGAGAAGATGACCTCCTTATCAATACCCTGGATAAGGTTGCAGAGCAGAGGAATCGCAGGGTCGAGGTTACGGTAAGGTAGGTAGTCTTGAGGAGGCTATATTCTTGACTCTGCAGGCAGTACGAAAAACAATTCTCCATAAACCTGAAAAGAGCCGGAAAACGATTATCATAGCGAGTTTGCTCCTTACCTTTGTTATGGCCCTTATCTATCTTTATCGGCCCGTTTTTTTCGGTTTTCTTGATAATAAATTCTACGATACACTCCTCAGGGCTGCCCCCAAAGGCGCTGTTACCGGATCAGGACTTCCTGTTATTGTGGAAATAGATGAAAAAAGCCTGTCAAAATACGGCCAATGGCCGTGGTCAAGGTATCGCATTGCCCTCCTTATTGACAAATTAACAGAAATGGGTGCATCAACCGTAGGTTTTGATATGGTGCTTGCAGAACCGGACAGGACTTCCTTAGCGGTAATACAGAAAGATATCTATCGTGATCTGAGGATTGATGTGCCTATGGACCGTGTTCCAAAAGCCCTTATGGATCATGACAAGACCCTTTCAAACACCCTTGCCCGGGGACCATTCGTATTGGGATACAAATTTATCTTTACGGAAAATCAGCTTCCTGCCGCAGATTGTCTGCTCCATCCACTGAATGTTGCAGTTGTAAGAGACGCTGGAATGCCGCCTGTGCTTGGACGCTTTCTTTTCCGCTCCCGCGATGCAGTCTGTAATCTCAGGTCCCTCGCTGAAAATGTGACTTCTTCCGGATTTTTCAATGTCACACCTGATGCTGATGGTGTTTTAAGACGTGTCCCTCTTCTTATTGAATATAAAGAAAGGCTCTATCCCAGCCTTGCATTGGCAACCCTTATACAGTCCCAGGGGATAAAACAGGTGTTCCTCAAGGAAGCCCAGGGGGGGATTGAGTACCTCCGCTTGGATAATACGGTAATCCCCCTTGACGGGAAGGGCAACATGCTCATTCGGTACCAGGGAAAAGGCAAAACATTCAACTACATTTCCGCTGCAGATCTCCTTGAAGGGCATGTTTCAAAAAAACAGATAGAGGGGCGCATCGTCTTCCTCTGGGCATCGGCAGCAGGTCTTGCTGATTTGCACTCTACCCCTGTCGACGCCATATTCCCTGGGGTAGAGGTCCATGCTACCATTATCGACAATATACTTAAAAAGGATTTTTTCTCAAGACCCAGTTGGATTCCCGGCCTCGAACTTATGCTGGTAATTGGCGCGGGGCTCTTTTCCACACTCCTGCTCACCTGGACAGGCGCCCTCTGGAGCCTCTTCTTTCTCTCCATAGGCTCCCTGGGTCTCTGGCAATGTTCCCTCTGGGCTCTTCATTGCAAGGGCATATTTTTTTCCCCTCTGGTGCCCCTAATTGCCCTGGGAAGCAACTTTATCTTTGTTACCCTGCTCAAATACTGGCGGGAAGAACAAGGGGTAAAGGCGCGAGCAAAAGAATTGATGCTCACCCAGGACTTTACGATCCGGTGCCTTGCATCTTTGACTGAGTGCAGGGACAGCGAGACAGGAGGACATATCCTGCGCACACAGCGTTATGTCTCTGCCGTGTGCCGTCAAATGGCTACCCATCCCCGGTTTCGTGATGCCCTTGACAGTGAAACAGTTGAACATCTCTTCAAGTCTTCACCCCTTCATGATATCGGAAAGGTAGGGGTGCCGGACCATATTCTCCTTAAACCCGGCAAACTTACCCCGGAGGAATTCGAAGAGATGAAAAAACATACGACTTACGGACGTGATGCGATCCAGAGAGCTGAGGAGAAATTCGGGGGCGGCACAAGCAGTGAATTTCTGCGCCTTGCCAAGGAGATCGCCTATACCCATCATGAGAAGTGGGATGGAACCGGCTATCCCGAAAGCCTGAAAGGTGAAAATATACCCCTCTCAGGGAGGATAATGGCCCTCGCAGATGTGTACGATGCCCTTATCTGCGAGAGGGTGTACAAGCCCCCATTCACACACGAAGAGGCGGTAGCCCTCATTGTCCAGTTAAAGGGTCTTCTCTTTGATCCTGATGTAGTCGCTGCATTCCTTGAAGTAGAGAAGGAGTTCAGGCAGATTTCAATCGATCTTGCAGACAGTGAGGAACATAATGAGGTGTTTACAGATCACCCGATATTAAATCAGTGAATAGTATTTAGTTGACAGAAACTTGATTGACCCTTAAGCTATCCCTTGAAATACCCTTAACCCCAACCGTACTCAGGGAGACATGATCAATGGCAGAAAATGACCTTTCGAGACTGAAAATAGACAAATCCCAGGCTGTCGGTGTTCCCGGGAAAAAGAAAAGGTTTATCTACTGGATAGTGGGGGCCTTTCTCATCATCCTTATAAGCTTCCTCTATTTCAAAGGTTTCTTTTCCGGTGCTGTACAGGTGGAGGTGGCAAACGTGGCCCGTATTTATCCCTCCCAGACCTTTACCCTCCTTAATGCGAGCGGGTATGTGGTCCCCCAGAGAAAGGCCGCGGTTGCATCCAAGATTACAGGCAGGATAGTAGCCCTTAATGTTGAAGAAGGAAACCGCATTAAAAAAGGGGAAATCATCGCCCGCCTTGAAAATGATGATATTGCCGCGTCGGGAAGGCAGGCAGCTGCAAACCTCGATGTGGCACGCTTTAACCTGGAACAGGCAAAGGCAGAGATGAATGATGCTGCCCTCGCATATGGAAGGGAAAAGAACCTTCTTGCCAAAGAATTCGCTACAAAGGCATCTTATGATACTGCAGAGGCCCGCTACAAAAAGGCCCTCGCCGCCGTTTCAGGCGCGGAAGCGGTCATCAGGGCAAGCGCTGCGGCACTTAAGGTCGCGGAATGGTCGCTGGAATATACGATGATCCGCGCCCCTTTTGATGGTGTGGTGCTCACAAAGAACGCGGATGTGGGTGATATTGTAACCCCCCTTGGTGCGGCAGCCAATGCGAAGGCATCGGCAGTGACCATTGCCGATCTCAATTCACTTATGGTAGAAGCGGATGTCTCGGAATCAAATCTTGGAAAAGTAAAGCTGGGACAGCCCTGTGAGATTCAGCTTGACGCAATTCCCGACACCCGCTTCCGGGCTGCTGTCCACATGATCGTACCCACTGCAGACAGGAGCAAGGCGACCGTTATGGTAAAGGTACGCTTTATCGACAAGGACGCACGTATATTGCCTGAGATGAGCGCAAAAGTCGCATTTCTTTCCCGGGAGGTAGGGGCGCAGGACGAGAAGCCCCGTACAGCCATTGTCCGTAAGGCTATAATTGACCGTAACGGGAAAAAATACGTTTTTCTTATTGCCGGGAACCGTGTTACTCTTACGCCTATAACAACAGGGGCTCAATTGGGAGATATGATTGAGGTACAAAGCGGTCTCAATACAGGGGACAAAGTGGTGGCAAGACCCTCGGATAGATTGAAAAACGGCGACAGGATAAAGTTCGCGGAACAATAACAACGAAGATCATGGACACAAAAAAACCGATTGTAGAGATCAGGAACATTTATAAATCATACACGCGGGGCAGCCAGATCGTGCCGGTGCTCCGGGACATCTCCTTCGATATCAACGACGGGGAGTTTCTTGCCCTTATGGGCCCCTCCGGCTCCGGGAAAAGCACCCTCCTTAACCTCATTGCAGGTATTGACAAGATTGACGAAGGGACCATTACGGTAGGGGGTGTCAATATTACCACCCTGTCGGAAGTGGAGCTTGCCAAATGGCGCGCTGTAAACGTGGGGTTTATCTTCCAGTTCTATAATCTGATCCCTGTGCTCACTGCTTACGAAAACGTGGAGCTGCCCCTTCTTCTCACAAGGCTCTCAAAAAAGGAACGGCGTGAGCACACGGAAACTGCCCTGCAGGTAGTCAGCCTTTCAGACAGAATGGACCATTACCCCGGTCAGCTCTCAGGGGGACAGCAACAGCGCGTGGCCATTGCCCGGGCAATCATTACCGACCCTACCATACTTGTTGCAGATGAGCCTACAGGGGACCTCGACAGGGTATCTGCTGAGGAAATAATGGAGCTTATGGATCGTCTTAATATTGAGTCCAACAAGACTATTATCATGGTAACCCACGATCCGAGGGCAGCCAAAAAGGCCCATGTCATCAAACACCTTGATAAGGGCGTCTTAAACAATGCGAATTCTCAAGGCTTGCTCTAATTCAAAGCCCTATCTTTGTTGGCTGCGTCATCTGCTCCTCGATGTACTATTAAAGTACGCCTGTGTTGCTTTTTCCTTGCCGACTCGATATCATCTTCGACTTAGAATTGGAATAAGGGCAGGAAAAGGCAGTACAAAAAAATGGATCTATGGAAATTGCCGTCCATAGATCCATCATATCCTTACCCAGCACTCCATTGTGCTGAGAGTTATAGCTGGCTCCCCGGGCAGGACTCGAACCTGCAACCTACTGGTTAACAGCCAGACGCTACTGCCGATTGAGCTACCGGGGAATTAACGCTACAATTAAACAATAAAAACCTTCTTATGTCAAGAGTTACGTTATTGGATCGGGGATTCTCGGTGAATCCGCAACTGCATAAGATTGCTTCGCTTTGCTCGCAATGACAATAAATAATACCGTAAACGGTCATTGTGAGCAAATTACCCCCATGCTTCACAGGGGAGTTGTCAATGAAAGAAACTGTTTGGCAGTCATCGCGAGGAGGCCCAGGCCGACGTGGCGATCTCGTATTTAAAGAAATAGATTGTCACGCTCCCCAAGGGTCGTTCGCAATGACAAACGGGGAAGTTTCTTAGGAGGAACGAAGTGACGCGGCAATCTATGTCCATTTTCACGGAGAATTGCTGTTACCGGATGCATTTGCCCTGGGGCCGTAAACTTCTATTGATTCTTTTTGAAAAAGATAATACCATCTTTTTAAAAAGGAGGGCGATGATGACTGTTGGTATAGTGAAACACGAGATTTACATGGAGCATGTCATAGACGAGTATCATCCCGAAAGTCCCCGCAGGCTGGAGTATATCTATGCCATGCTTGACGAGATGGGTCAGGACGACCTTATCCATATACCTCCGCGGATGGCTACCCACGAAGAGATCGCCCTTGCCCACGACCCCGGCTACATAGCCTCAATAGCCGCAACACAGGGAAAAGGCCATACCATACTTGATCCGGATACCTCCACATCGCCCAGGTCGTATGAAGCAGCCTGCATGGCGGTGGGAGGGGTTTTAAACCTTCTGGATGCCCTTAAACGGTCCGAAGTTGATTCGGGATTTGCCCTCGTGAGGCCGCCTGGCCATCATGCGGAGCACTCGCGGGCAATGGGATTTTGTATATTCAACAACATCGCAGTAGGGGCGCGCTATCTCCAGAAAACATACGGATTCAAAAGAATCCTTATTGTAGATTATGATCTTCATCATGGAAACGGAACACAGCACAGCTTTTATGGAGACCCTGAGATTCTCTATTTCTCGACGCACCAATACCCTTATTATCCGGGGACAGGAGGCATAAGGGAAACAGGGGAAGGGGAGGGCAAGGGCTATACGGTCAATATTCCTTTCTCCTACGGTATGGGTGATAATGAGTACGAGTATGCCTTGAGAGAGGTCCTGGTGCCCCTCGCCGATCTGTTCAAACCAGAGATTGTTCTTGTGTCAGCAGGCTTTGACACCTATTATAATGATCCCCTTGGCGGCATGTCGGTAACGGAACATGGTTTTGCTGCAATGACCCGTATACTCCTTGATATTGCAAAGGATTACTGCAATGGAAGGATGATGTGTGTCCTTGAAGGCGGATACGATGTGAGGGGTCTGGCGAGTTCTGTAAAGGCCGTGCTGATGGAAATGAAGGGGGTATTACCTGCAGGCTATCACAAGGAAATCAGCCCGTCAAATGAGGTTATTCAGGTTGTCGGTAAGGTTAAGGAGGTGTTGCGACCCTTTTGGGGTGAGTTTTGATATAACACCGAGTTGCCTTCATCCGCCCCTTTTTGTTGTCTCCTCCACGCACGCTGCTATTTCTGGGGCTGGCGTTGCCCCCTCCACCAACAGAGCCGGATGGAGCCCCCCCTGTCGCTTTGCTCCGTGCCCGGGGTACCCACGATGAGTGGGCCGCGCAAATGAATGCAACTCGGTATCACGCCCATTTATTTGAATGCAGGTCTGTGTAATGGCAATTTCTTCCAGATCATATCTTTCAATTCCTTCCCTACTTTAAAATAAGGAAGCTTTTTAGGGTCTACATTTACCACGTCACCGCTTTTTGGGTTGCGCCCTTTATATGCCTTATACTGTCTCAGGGAAAAATTGCCGAATCCTCTGATTTCTACTCTTTTGCCCTCAACAATTGCCGTTTTTATTGTATCCAGAATGTTATCAACTGCGATTTTAGAAATTTTCTGGTTCAGTTTGAGCTCTTCCGAGAGCTTATTTATTATATCCGTTTTGTTCATATTGTCACATACCTCCTATTGATTTTCCAGCGTGTATTCGTAAGCATTCCTGCGTAATATTGCCATTTTCGTCAGCATATTGCAAGGTTATATATCCATCCTTTTCATCTTTGCCTTTCCCATGTCGTATCGAGAGATAGATTTTATCTATATTTTCAGTAAAGATGCAATGGGAAAATTGGTTTGTTTTGAGATATGCCCATCTATCCTCATTTCTATCCTTCATGTCGCGTAGCTATGTAACCCTGACAAGATAAAATTTACCCCAAAATATGTGAAAATAACACTCAAAAAACCGAGTATGGAGACAAGAGCGATCTTTTTCCCTTTCCATCCCTTCACGAGCCGCGCGTGAAGATAGAGGGCATAGATGATCCATGTGATCAACGACCAAGTCTCTTTCGGGTCCCAGCTCCAGTAGGAACCCCATGCGTAATGGGCCCATACGGCGCCTGTAAGTATACCGGCGCTGAGCAGGGGAAATCCGACGATTATACTTCGGTAGTTTATCTCATCGAGGGTATCCCTGGGGGGGATGATGCCCTTCCAGGTGACAAGATAAAGCAAACCGGCAATAAAAGATATGACAAATGATGCATACGCCATAAAACACGTAATCACATGGATATGAAGCCAGTTGCTCTGGAGGGCGGGAATAAGGGGCTGTATGTGCCTTTGTACAGAAGGCGAGAGAGAGGCGTAGCCCATGAGGAAGAGGGATATAAGGGATGCAATCAGGGTGATTATAGGGAAGGAGAGATGTCTTTTCATAACGATAAGGATAATGCTGACACTCCATCCGTACACAATCAGGGATTCATAGAAGTTGGATAAGGGGGCATGTCCCAAACCGAGTTTATAAGACTCTACCCATCTCAGTAGGAGGCCCAGAGTGTGAAGCCCGAGGGTGACATAAAGGGTAACCCACATAAATTTCATAATTTGTTCTTTTCTGAGGGCGAAATAGAGGATATGAATAAAAAAGAGGAATAGATAAAGGAGAGTAACTATACCGAGTATCCTATCGTTCCATGCCATTGAGATTTCCTTTTATCTTTGCAAATTCCTGTTTAAAAGCATCCCTGCCTTTTAAGGCTGTTCCCGCCACAATTATACCCTTTGAACCCTTTCTCACGTATATCTTCCGGTGATACATGAAAAAGTTGATGTAAAGCCCGAAGAGTATCATGGCGAAACCTGTCCATACAATCCAGACCCCGGGATCCCGTGATATCTCGAGACCCGTGTAGAGGTCTTCTTTGATCTCCTCAAGCCTGATATTTACGCCCTGTAGCTGTTTTCCCCGGAGTCTTTCTACGTCTCTCAAGAACCATGATGTCTTAGGTTCTCCATTGTCGAGATAGGCAATAAGAACCCCCGGACCAAAGTTATGGACCGTATTCTCAAACCTGACCACCATGAGGAGGAGATCACCTTTGCTGTATGTGTCCTGTTCTTTTAAAGTAACATTTTCACCATCGATATTAAATAGAAAGGTCGGTGTTTTCCCGTAGCTTGCCTGGTATACGTGGATTCCTTTATAGCTGAGAGGATCATTTACCCTGATTTTCTTTTCCAGCACAACCCTGCCGTTATCGATAACCTCTACGGTGCTTACATAATCTTTTGGTTCGCCGCCAGGATAAAAGGTTACCTTGAAGTCTTTGCACTTCAGGGCAAACCCGAGGGGCTGCGCTTTCTCCTGGGCCCCCCTTATAAGCGCCTGATCCTTGCTTTCGCCTTTTCTCAGTACCATATATCCCTTATAGCCGAGCATGGTGCCTGCGAATCCTCCTGTCAGAATGAGGATAATGCTTGCGTGAATGACAAAAACCCCGTATCTGGATAGAGACCCCTTCTCCAGTACAGCCCCTTCAGTCTCTTTGTACACACACCGGTATGTACCCTCAAGGGAGCGCATGATTGCCCCGCGGGTCCATACTTCGGAGTTTGTTCCGAGAAGGTTTTCGCGGTTTTGTCCTGCCTTTGATACCTCGTGGCTTGCCGCGGGGTAGTTCATTTCATCCTGGGCCTTGAAGTCCATCTCGAAGTGCATCTCCATATCAAGGAGGGTGCGTTCATCGGGAAGGTGCGGTCTTCTTTTGCTGTCTTTAATGAAACGGGAAAACCTTCCCATGGTGCAGAGGGAAAGATTAACCACGAAGAGCATAATGAGTCCGTAAAACCAGAGGGAATGATAGGCGTCATCGAGGCCCAGAAGTGTTATTAGCCTGTAGGTGTTTTCGGAATAAAGGGAGAGATACTCCTCTGCTGATCCCCCCTGTTTTATCACAGTTCCGAAGATGGAACCAACAGCGATCATAGAGAGGAGCAGTACGGTAAATCTTATGGATGCAAGGAAGCTGTATATGCTATGGGACAGACCTTGGGAAGACCCTTTGTCTGCACCTTCAAATTTATTTTTTATGACACTCATTACATTTTACAGGTGCAGTTACCCCTTTTGCAGTGCTCTCTTTATGGCACGTTATGCATTGTTTGTGAAAGGCTTTCTTTGCGTCAGCTACATTATCTTTTGTCTCTTTCTGATGGCATTGGAGGCATCCCACAGGTTCTTTCGGGTTTTTATCCTTGTGATGACAGGCTGCGCAGTCTATTTTAGCCTTCTCAATATGGACAGGGTGAGAAAAAGGGACAGGTGCCATCTTTGCCCCTTCCAGCTTCAGGGAGATTGGGTCAGCAGGTTTTTTTTGGGCCCATGCAAGGCTACACAAAGAGAAGATACAGAATAACAGAATAAAGCAGGCAAAGTACTTGAAGATATTTGTTTTCATGGCAATTCTCCAAAGTGATAGCAATTTTTCATACTATCCCAAAGGATGTTTGGAAGTCAAGGAAATCTTGACAGGTTTAAGGGCTGTCCTCACTAAAAAACGAACTGACCTCCTCACTTAGCTTTTCCGGAGAAACGACACTCACGGGTTCGGAAAGAAGGGTCTGAAAGAAATTAAAATCAGAGGCATTATCCCTTGTATTGAGGAATGTCCGCGGTATGATCCGGAGGTGGCAGGAGAAATAGCCTTGATCTTCCGGGCCAAAGAAGAGTGAACTGTTGAAACTGAATATGTCATGTGTCCTGTAGTATCTGAAAACATTAAGCAGACCTGTGACAAGATCGCGGATATGGCGGTCACTGAAATCATTGATTGAGAAAACATCGGGAAAGATGCAAGTAATATCCCCTAATACGCCCAGAGGCACAAAAGAGGCCAGCCAGGTACCTTCCCCTGCGTGCCCTATGAAGCGGTCTCCTCTCCTTTTCTCCTCCATTACAAGCTCTGACCAGTAATTGAGTCCATGGGTTTTAAGGAACTGTTCCGATGCTCTCAACTCATCCATGAACTGGTTTCCCGGATGCTCTGTGGCGAAGAACTGTTGATGGGGGTGGACCAGTCCTCCGCCTGAAGGGGGCATATAATTCCAGGCCATGATATGGTAAGGTAGCCGTGGGTCAATAGACCTGATCCTTTTCAAAAACTCAATACCCACAAACAGGGCGTCATACAGACGCTTTTCATTAAAGTGCTCGAGTGGCGCCACATGCTCGTCCGTCATAACAACAATGGCGTTGTAGATGTCATAAGGGAAGAGATTGGGGATTAGGAAGGCCTCATTCCTGATGGATCTTCCCTTAGGGAGGACATCTCTGAGGAATTTTGGGGTTTTTTTCTCCCTGTAGGGAATACAGAAAGGGCAAAAGCCTTTTACTCCAGGCGTATTATAGAGTTCAAGGGGCAGTTGCTGGGGCGTTATTGCCCCGAGATGAGAAACATGTCCGGTCCTGTTGGTAAGGGGGTCAATGCGGACCTCGAATTGCTCGCGGGTCTGTTCGAACCCTTTCCTCGGGTCGAGAAATATGCTTTCTGATGGAATTGATGTAAAGGTAATCATTTTTGACATAAGGCAGTCTTATTACATTACCTTAGTGATTGCCCTCAATGCAACAGTTTTAACGGATAGCTGGAAAGCGCCCTTCGCAGTTTATTGCTGATATCCCCCAATGCGCTGTGTTTGCAGGACAATTATAGAATAAGGGGTAGGCAAGGTTCATGGATAAGGTACTGGTTAAGAAATTATTTTGCAGAGCATTCACCCCCGTGATTACACCCGGGTGTGAATGCTCTGCGTGACAGTATAGTTTTAGTGCCGCGGGCGTGAGCCCGTGAGGTATCTACTTCTGGTTTTTCTTTATGAAATCAAGGGCAAATTTGAGCGCCTCAGATCCAGGCAATCCCTTTGATTTCATCGTGTTCACGTAATCTTCCTGAAGGGGTTTTACCGCTTTCGCCCATCTTGCAGCTTCTTCTTTTGACTGGGGAAGCATTTTAACTCCCAGCTTTTGTATAAACTTTATCCCGTCTTCATCGGTTGACACCCAGAGACGTCCCGTTTTTTCAATATACTCACTGTTGACGTCTGCGAATATCTTCTGGATATCTGCAGGCATGGCATTCCACTTGCTCTTATTCATAACAACGAAAAATCCTGTAGAGTAGCTGGAAGAATAGTTGAGTATGGAGTATTTGACGACTTCACCCCATCTGAAACCCTCGAGTGCCATAAAGGGAGCCATCGCGCCTTCTGCAACGCCTGTCCTGAGTGCATCATATGTCTCAGGCATGGTGGTGCCAACGGGTGCTGCGCCAAGGGCGCCGGCGATTTTGGATGCAAGTCCTGTAGCCCTGATTTTCATACCCTTAAGTTCTTCGAGTTTGTAAACAGGTTTCTTGGTGGTATGAATCAGGCCGGGACCATGGGCATGAAGATAAAGAACTTTTGTTTCATCAAGTTCCTTTGGTTTGAACTTCTTGTAATATTCGTTAACCAAATTTGTTGCAACGACACCGCTGTCTATACCAAGGGGAAGGTCAATGACCTCGGTGAGGGGAAACTTGCCCCGGGTATAGGAAAAACAACTGAGACCGATATCAGAGATCCCTTTGACCGTCGAATCGTAGATCTGTGCTGCAGGAGCTAAGGTACCGCCATGAAAGAAAGTAATCTTAACCCTGCCATTGGTCTTTTTCTCGATATCCTTGCCCCATTGCTCGATGATAATGCTGTGGGGGTTGGTTGCCGGGAAAAAATTCGCGTAGTTTAGTGTGATTACCTTTTGGGCTGCCGAGTAGCTTGGAATGGATACAATCAGCAAGCCTGTCAGAAAAACGAAAAGAAAAAACTTTGACCCCAAATGCCTCTTCATAAAAACCTCCCTTTTGTAATTAACAGACCAGCCCGGATGCGCCGGGACCGGTTTGTTTCCCCTAGTTGGTTGAACCGGTGAAACGTAAACATATTTTCGATGATGAAAAACCTGTCGCGCCAGACAAAATTGGTATCCAGATTTCATCCCGTCATTAATTACAATATTGAACTGTTACGCAGTTGTCAATACATTTCCGGATAAATAGACATAGATATTCGTAAACTTGGGTTTTTCCTTTCTCAAAATTCCTTCCGGGTTCATTTTTTATGTCTGTAATCTCCATGGTGTTATCCGCTCAGTGGTTTCTCCTTGCGGTACCGGAATATCAGACTTTTCCTGTCATAGATAGAGGGTTTTATTTACTGATTTTAGCAAATATTCTTTACTATATGGATAATCCCGGTTGTTGCGCAGAAAACTCAGGAAACTCCTGAAAAAATTACTTGACAAAGCCCTGACAACATGAAAATAATTACTGACAATTACAACAGTATAGTTTAAGTCAGGTCGTAATTGCTTTAAAAGCTTTAAAATTATAGATGTAAAGGGGGTAACAATTATGGTAGTACTGTTTAGAGTTGTTGAACGGCTTAGCAAATGGATGCAGGATATTTCTGCAGTGGCTTTGACCCTCATCATGCTCCTCACAGGAGCTGATGTTGTGTTGAGGTTTTTTGGCAGACCGATTATTGGTACCTTCGAAATAGTTGGTCTTGGCGGGGCGATAATTATAGGTTTTGCCATTCCTTTTACTTCATGGAATCGGAATCACATCTTTGTCGATTTTCTTTACCAGAAATGCCCGAAGGGTTTTCAGAATGCTTTGAACACCTTCACGAGACTTTTGGGCATCGCCCTTTTTCTCCTGTTAGGGTGGAACCTGATTCTTATGGCAGCCGAGCTTTACCGGTCGGGAGAGGTTTCACTTACCCGCCAGTTGCCCTTTTACCCCATAGCATACGGTTTGGCAGCGAGCTGTTTGTTACAGATATTTGTTTTGATCTGCGATATTTTTAAGATAGCGGGAGGAAAATATGAATGAGGTAACAGTTGGAATTATAGGTCTTACAGTTGTATTGATTCTTTTCCTCACAGGCATAGAATTGGCATTTGCCATGATCATTATAGGTTTTTTAGGATTCGGCTACCTTATTTCATTTGGCGCTGCGTGTAACCTGCTGGCAAAGGATTTTTATGATGTTCTGAATTCTTACGGATTTACCGTTATCCCCCTCTTTATTTTAATGGGCCAGGTAGCATTTAACTCGGGCATAGCAAAGAGGCTTTTTGACGCGGCATATAAGTATATCGGACATATACCCGGCGGATTGGCAATGGCGACCGTTATCGGGGCTACAGCCTTTAAATCCATCTGCGGGTCGTCACCAGCAACGGCGGCAACCTTCGCAAGCGTTGCGGTTCCTGAAATGGACCGTTATGGATATGACAAGAGATTGTCAACAGGGATTGTTGCTTCCGTAGGAACCCTCGGCGTTCTTTTGCCGCCCAGCGTTACCCTCATCATATTCGGCATTATTACTGACCAGTCTATTGGAAGGCTTTTTCTTGCAGGGCTTTTCCCCGGCCTCATGATTGCCGGCTTTTTTATGGTAATCATATATGCGTGGTGTACGATAAATCCAAAACTTGGACCCAGGGGTCAGAAATCTTCCTGGGGTGAGAGATTTAGGGTGATTCCCGAGGTAATGTGGGTTGTACTGATATTCTTCCTCGTTATCGGCGGTATTCTGCTCGGTTTTTTCACCCCTACTGAGGCAGGCAGTGTCGGCACCATTCTCGTCCTTATACTGACTTTCGGAAAAAGAGACCTGAACCTCAAGGGGTATATTAAATCGGCTGTGGAGGCAGTCAGGACGGCATGTATGGTCCTTATGCTAATTGCCGGTTCTACGGTACTCGGTCATTTTATTGCAGTAACAAAGATACCCATGCTCGCAGCAGAGTGGATTACCGCACTACCCCTCCATCCGGGTTTAATCCTCATTTTAATCTCACTTATCTATCTCGTAGGCGGTTCTTTTATTGATGACCTTGCCTTTATGATCCTTGCTACCCCGATCTTTTACCCTGCAGTTATCAAATTGGGTTACGATCCGCTCTGGTTCGGCATGATGATCTGTATTACGGTCATGATTGGCGTGGTGGTGCCTCCGGTGGCAATAAACGTCTTTGTGGTCAAGCAGATCACCAAGACTCCCTTTGGTATAATCTATGCCGGTGTCTACCCGTTCCTCATAAGCCTTGTATTTGGCGGTGTCATGCTCTTTATCTTCCCCCAGATTGCTACCTGGCTCCCCAAAGCTTTGATGGGAGTGGGATAGGAATCATAGCTGCACAGAGTCGAAGATTACTCACAACATTAAAAAGGGCCTCTCGAAAGAGAGGCCCTTTTGCATTTAATCAATTTTCCCATACATCACGGACCGGTTTGTTTTGCCGGGGGGGGGACTGAACAGTGCTTATACCAAGTCGCCTTCAGCCGCACATCTTTGTTATCTCCTCCTCACACTCACACTCCTCGACGTACTTTTGTGTACGTCTGTGTGGGCTTATCGTTGCTGCCTTGATGTGCATTTGAATGCGATTTGATATTGCTCCATTATCCTTTTTTTAATGAAGCCTGCTGAGAGCGTCCTGACTGTTCTCCAGATAACTATATGGAAAGGGAATAAATGAAGGCTTCCTGTAAATCGATGAAAGAAAGAATTGACATAGACCTCCATTCTGTATTATAAAAAGAGACTACGCGGGAATAACTCAGCGGTAGAGTGCAACCTTGCCAAGGTTGAAGTCGCGGGTTCAAATCCCGTTTCCCGCTCCAAAAAAACGAAGCGGGTTGAAACGTTGCCCGCTCCAAAAAAACGAAGCGGGTTGAAACGTTGCCCGCTCCATTCAGTAAGCAGATAGTCGTTAGTGAATAGAGGTGAGTATAAAGTTAAACTGTTCACTATTCACTAACGACTATTAACTGTTTTAAGCGGCGGCATAGCCAAGCGGTAAGGCGACGGTCTGCAAAACCGTTATTCTCCGGTTCAAATCCGGATGCCGCCTCCATTATTCAATAATAAAATCCCACGCCGTATCGTTGATCCAGAGGCAGAAGTAGCCCCGTCCCAGTAATTCTTTGGGTTTTACTGTAAAAAGATCTTTTCCCCTATCTTTAACCACAAACTCTATGTCCTTGCCAAAGATATAGCGTGGTTTGCCGAGACTGGAGGCTTGCATGAAGAGCAAGGGATTTATGGTGAGAATCTGCATGTTGTATTTGCCGTAAAGAACAAAATGATCGATGTCCTTGAGGGCATAGCGAGGCGGGTTGTTACTTTCGATAAAGGGCATTTCACCTCCATCGGATACAATATTCGGGACAAGTCTTTTCAGCCCTTTGTCGGTCACGATGTATACCCCGAATTCTTTAGGCTGTACCTTGTGGTCTTTCCCGTAAAGGGGGATGGTGATTGTAAAAATTAAGAAACTGAAAAATAGAATTTTATATAGACCGTGAGGGCTATGCATTAATATCCTCCAAAATGAATTTATTCGATATTTTATACTATGGTTACAGTAACTTTCCTTTCCCGTGGCCCGTCAAATTCCATCAGGAATATACCCTGCCATGTTCCGAGCAGCATCCGTCCCTTTGAAATAGGTACGGTAACTGAGCACCCGACCATGACGGCCTTTATGTGGGCGTGAGAGTTGCCCTCCTTATGCCAATAGGGATATGCTTCCGGTGCGATACGGTCGAACCCTTCGATAATATCCCTTGCAACGTCAGGATCAGCATTTTCGTTTATCATTATTCCGCACGTTGTATGGGGGGTGTAGATATGAACCAGTCCGCCCTCTTTGCCTTTGACGAACCCAGCCACGTCATTGGTTATATCCCTTGCTTCCGCTGCCCGTGAGGTTCTAAACCTGAACTCAAACATAATGGGCCGTCATTAAGCCCCCTGTTTCTTTTTATAGTCTTCCAGGGCGGCCTTGACCGCATCTTCAGCCAATACGGAACAGTGCTGCTTTGCAGGGGGCAATCCGCCTAATGCCTCGGCCACTGCCTCATTCGAGAGCTTGAGTGCTTCATCTACGGTTTTACCCTTTATCAGCTCTGTTGTCATGCTACTCGATGCTATAGCAGCGCCACAGCCGAAGGTCTTGAATTTCGCGTCAACTATGACGCCGTTTTCTATCTTCATGTAAAGCCTCATTACATCTCCACAGGCTGGATTACCTACTTCGCCCACTGCATTGGCATCTTCAATCTCACCCATGTTGCGGGGGTTCATGAAATGATCCATCACCTTGTCACTATAAGGACCTTGCGGCATCACATACCTCCTTTTTGAGTCTCTTTAAACTTTGAATAGAGGGGGGACATTTCCCTCAGTTTTGTCACAATCCCCGGCAGGATAGAGAGAACGAGTTCTACTTCTTCCATGGTGCTGTTTTTTCCAAGGCTGAAGGCAATTGAGCCATGACAGATCTCGGGCGGTACGCCAATAGCAGTGAGAACATGGGATGCCTTCAGGCCGGTCTCGTCGATAGCCATCAGATTGGATGCGCATGCACTGCCGCTCGAGGAAGCAATGCCGTTGAGGTTGAGCCACATAAGCAGAGATTCCCCTTCGACGAACTCGATCCAGAAGCTGACGTGACCCGGCAATCTTTGCGTAGGGTGACCGGTGAAATGGAGGAAATCTATTGAAGCATCAATGCCGGTCCACAACCGTCCCGAAAGGGTCTTGAGGTGTTCCAGGCGTGTGCCCATTTCTTCCATTGCAAGCCGCGATGTTTCACCAAAACCAACTATGGCGGGCACATTTTCCGTACCCGGCCTATACCCCATCTCCTGGTATCCACCCTGAATGATCGGTTTGAGCCGCACCCCTTTCCTGATATACAGGGCGGCAATCCCCTTGGGGCCGTAGAACTGGTGGGAGGAAAGGGTCATCGTATCGATACCGAGATCATTTACGTAAACCGGTATTGTACCACAGGCGCCAGCGCCGTCGGAGTGAAGAATAATACCCCTTTCCTTCAAGATAAGGGCTGCTTCCTTAAGGGGCTGAATGGTTCCTATCTCAAGGTTGGCGTACATGATGCAGGCCAGGATTGTTCCTTCGCTGGCCTTTTTCCGCAAATCGTCGAGATTGATGAGGCCGTTTGTGTCCACCCTTATATAATCAATTTCAAATCCCATGCCTGTAAGAAAATCAGCCTGATTGGTAATTGAATAGTGCTCGATGTCTGAAAAGAGTATTCTATTGCCCTTCTGTCTGTTCGCGAGGGCCAGGCCTTTCACCGCGAGATTGTTTGATTCCGTGGCGGATGCGGTAAAGACTATCTCATCCGGGCTCGCCCCTATCAAGGCGGCCACATGGGCGCGGGCCTCGCCAACAGCCCTGTGAGGAATACCGCCCTCTTCGATGAGTATAGATGAGGGGTTTCCGAACTGCTCGGTTAGATAAGGCATCATGGTTTCGAGCACCCTCGGGTCCAATGGTGTAGTTGCGGCATGGTCAAAATAGATACGTTTCATAGTCAAAATATATCATAAAAATGATAATCATGTATATGGATATTGAACTATTGGAATGATGGTTTTTTTACTATATAATATTACCATGAAAATTTTAATCGTAGAAGATGAAACCAAGGTAGTCAATTTTATCAAAACGGGCTTAGAGGAAGAGGGCTATTCCATTGACGTGGCATATGACGGCAAAACAGGCCTTGAGCTTCTGAAAAACAACACCTACGATATTGTCCTCCTTGATCTTATGATACCGGAGATCGACGGACTTGAGCTTTTGAAAAGAATCAGAACCTGGGGGGTAAATACGCCCGTTCTCATTATTACGGCAAAGACTGCAAAAGAGGACGTGATAAAAGGGCTCGATACAGGGAGCGATGACTATTTAACAAAACCTTTTTCCTTTGATGAGCTTCTTGCGAGAATACGTGCCCTTTTAAGACGCAGCAAACAGACTGATGCCCGCATACTCAATTACGGACATGCGGTTTTAAATCCCTACAGCAGAACCTTGGGGGTAAATGATAAAGAGGTAGAGCTGACTGAAAAGGAATTTATGATCATGGAGTTTATGCTCCGAAACCGTGAAAAACCCCTCACAAGAAATGAGATTGCTGAATATGTATGGCAGAATAAAGGCGAATCAACAAATATTGTGGACGTATATATAAATTTCTTAAGAAAAAAGATTGATTCCCTCTCCCCGAGGAGATATATCCACACGGTACGGGGTATTGGTTATATCCTTAGAGAAGAAGATGAAAAAGATTAATTTACCCATAAAGTGGAAATTGACGATATGGTATGGCGCTATCCTTGCCCTTATCCTTGTGGTTTTCTCATCCGGCGTGTATGTCTATTTTAAAAACAGTCTCCAGAAGAGCATCGATGTAAAAATTAAATCTATAGGCGAAGTATTATCATCCGCCATGACAGAGGGTAATGGACAGAGCGTGTTCGGAAATTTTGAAAGGTATCTGGAAAACGTGCTCGGAAAAAAACCAAAGGGAAAATTTATTCAGATTATTGATAAATCGGGAAAGATCGGGGCCAAGATGAGCGACATTGAAACAGGTGAGACGGTATCAACAAGCTATGATACCCTCGAAAGAGCCCTTAAAGGCGAAATTGTCTATGAAACAGTCGGCGCAAAGAGGCCGCGTCTAAGAATAATTACCATGCCCATAATGGATAACAAGAAGGTAACCAGTATTGTTCAGGTCGGGAGCTCTCTGGAGGATTTCGATGAGACGATGACAAAACTCCTTATTATCCTGATCATCGGCATACCCGCATCCCTGAGCGCAACAGTAATGGTAGGGTATTTCATGGCAAAAAAGGCCTTGAGGCCTGTTGATCAGATAAGAAAAGCGGCAATCAAGATATCCTCAAGGAACCTTGATGAAAGGATTGATATCGGAGGCAGGAGGGATGAACTGGCAAGGCTTGCAGAGACTTTTAACGACATGATACGGCGGTTAAAAGACGCCTTTCAGAGAGTCAACCAGTTCAGCATCGATGTGTCTCATGAGCTTAAGACCCCGCTCACGATACTGAAAGGCGAGACAGAAGTGGCGCTCCGGAAAGACAGGGAAAAGGACGATTACAAGAAGATTCTTGTAAGCAGCCTTGAAGAAGTAGACAGGATGACGCGGATCATTGACGACCTGATGCTTCTTTCCAAGTCTGATTCAAAGGACATGAAGCTCAACATAGAAGATGTTGCCCTGAGGGACCTGATCATTGATGTCTGCATGGACATGAAGTTGTTTGCCGACAAGAAGGGAATAGTATTGACGGTCAATGAAATTGAGGATGTACGGGTAAAAGGGGATGAACTGAAGCTAAGAAGGATGCTTTACAATATTGTGGAAAACGGGATTAAGTATACCCAGACAGGGGGCACCGTAGCAGTTTCCTCTTTTAATAATGATGGGTATGTCAGGGTCGATGTGAAAGACAATGGTGTTGGCATCTCTGAAGAAGATATCAAGTACGTGTTTGACAGGTTCTACCAGGCGGACAGGTCGAGAAGACGGGAAGGGGGCAGCGGCCTTGGTCTGTCCATCAGCAAATGGATTGCTGAAGTGCACAAAGGTTCAATCCAGGTAGAAAGTCAGCTCTCAAAAGGAAGTCTGTTTTCAATTAAACTGCCTATATAAATTGGAGGAATGTATGAGGAACAGGAGATGGTACGTAACTATTGGAATGCTCGTATGTATCGCGCTGGTTTTCCTGTATGTGAAGGGTAAAGTGGTGTCTCGCGAAACGCACTTCGATGCGCACAGGGCAAATGTGAAAACTGTCTCCTACGATAAGGGTTTGCCGGGCTTCAGTCCCCTCGTGAAACAGGTGAGGCCTGCTATTGTCAATATCAGTACCACATTGATGGCAAAAGGGTTTGATTCCGGTGATAGATTTATGGGACCCCAGCATCCTTTTAAGGATTTTTTCGGAGAAGAATTTTTTGAAAAATTTTTTGGTGATGCACCGAAACGGGAATTTAAACAGAGGAGTCTTGGATCTGGCTTTATCATCGACAGAGAAGGGTATATCCTCACCAACAATCATGTGGTAGAAAAGGCGCAGACAATAAAAGTAAAGCTCACTGACGGGAAGGAATATGATGCTGTAATAGTGGGTAAGGACGCAAAAACAGATATTGCCTTAATTAAAATCAATACGAAGCAAAATCACCCTGCCGTGGTTTTCGGCGATTCAGATAAAATGGAGGTCGGCGACTGGGTCCTCGCCATTGGAAATCCTTTCGGCCTTGAACATACCGTGACCCAGGGTATTGTGAGCGCTAAAGGGAGGGTAATCGGCGCAGGCCCCTATGATGATTTTATCCAGACCGATGCATCAATCAATCCGGGCAACAGCGGCGGACCCCTGTTTAATCTAAACGGCGAGGTTGTGGGTATAAACACCGCCATGTTTTCGGGAGGGCAGGGTATCGGTTTTGCCATCCCTATCAATGTAGTGAAGGAACTTCTCCCCCAATTGAAGAGTAAGGGCAAGGTAGCGAGAGGATGGCTTGGAGTGCAGATACAGAGGGTAACACCTGAGATCGCAAAGAACTTTGGCCTCAAAGAGGCTGAAGGAGCCCTTGTGTCGGATGTAACGGATCAGAGTCCAGCAGATAAGGCAAACATAAAAAGGGGTGATATCATCATCTCCTTCAACGGAAAACCTATTAAGGAAATGGATCAACTCCCCAGACTTGTAGGATCTACTGAGATCGGAAAGAAGGTAAAGGTGGGTCTGATACGGGATGGAAAACCCCTTGAAGTGGAGACGGTTGTTGGAGAAATGAAGGAAGAAGGCCTGCAGGCCTCAAAAAAGCCGGAAGTCGAAAAGGATTTTGGTCTTGTGGTGCAAAATATTACCCCGGATATTGCTAAGCATCTCAACCTGAAGGATAAAAGCGGTGTCATTGTAACAGATGTGCAGCCAGGGAGTCCTGCCCAGAATGGAGATATAAAATCCGGGGATGTTATCAGAGAGATAGGAAGAAAGCATATCAGAAACCTGGTTGATTTTAAAGAGGCCATGAAAAAGGCGAATCTTAAAGAGGGTATTGTAATCCTGCTAAAAAGGGAGAATACAACCTTCTATGTTGTGTTGAGAGAGCAGTAGGAAAGGGTGACCTATGGCAGCATTTGAGTGGGAAGGCAAAACATTAAGAGGGGAGATTAAGACTGGCGTTTTAAGGATTGAATCCCCCGGGGCGCTCAGAGCTGCTTTGAGAAAAGACGGCATCATCCTCGTGAAGTGGAGTGAGAAAAAAGAGGGCGTAAAAGGGGTGCGGCGTAGCAGAAAGATTAAGCCGATGAGCGTACTGATTTTTACGAGGCAGCTTTCAACTATGATTACATCAGGCCTTCCCCTTGTGCAATCACTCGACATACTCGCGAATCAGACAGAAGACAAGGATATGAAGGCTATTGTAAAGGAGACAAAGGAAAAGATAGAGGGTGGATCGAGGTTTGCAGACGCACTGAGTGATTACCCGAAATGTTTTGATGCCCTTTATGTGAATCTTGTAGCAGCCGGGGAAGAAGGGGGAACGCTCGATACGGTGCTTACGAGATTATCCGTATACATGGAAAAGACGGAGAAGTTAAAAAAGAAGGTAAAGTCTGCCATGATCTATCCTGTAAGCATCATTGTTGTTGCCATCGTCGTAGTCCTCGTGCTGCTTATTTTTGTCATACCCGTTTTTGAAGGCATGTTTAAGGATATGGGTGCAACCCTTCCCGCGCCCACGCAGGTAGTGATTACGGCAAGCAAGATCATAAAATCAAGCATCCATTATCTTATAGGTGCGGTAATCCTTGCAGTTTTTTTATTCCGAAGGTATTACAGGACTGAGGGGGGAAGAAGGCGGATCGACAGGATAATTCTGAAAATACCCCTTTTCGGCGTCCTCGCTATTAAGGCATCAGTTGCCCGGGTAACAAGGACCCTTGCCACACTGCTTTCAAGCGGGGTCGGAATTCTCGATAGTTTTGTAATAGTTGCAAAGGTCGCGGGAAACAAGATTGTGGAAGATGCAATGGTAATGGCCCGTTTACGGATAAGCGAAGGGAGAAGTATGTCGGAACCGCTGGAGCAGAGCGGTATTTTTCCTCCCATGGTGGTCCAGATGGTCCAGGTGGGCGAGTCTACGGGGGCGCTCGATAATATGCTCAATAAGATTGCTGATTTCTATGAAGAGGATGTAGATACCATGGTGACCAATCTGACAGCCCTCATGGAGCCAATGATCATGATATTTCTCGGGATAGTGCTCGGCGGTCTGGTTATTGCCATGTATCTGCCCATATTCAAGCTCGGATCAGTGGTCGGCTGATACCGAGTTGCCTTCATCCGCCCCTCTTCGTTGTCGCCTCAATGTGCAGATGAATGCAACTCGGTATAAAATCCGAGGTCTTTTATCATCTCAAGGTCATGGGGCGTATCCCTGCCCTCTGTGGTAAGATAATTGCCTGTCATGAATGAATTGCAGCCTGCAATGATCGCGAGTGGAAGGAGTTGCCTCAGGTTTTTCTCCTTGCCGCCGCAGAGTTTTATGTCCTTGGTGGGAAGTATGAACCTGAAGAGGGCGATGGTAAGGAGTATTTCAATCGGGGTGAGGGGGGGCGTATCAACAAGGGGTGTACCCGCAATGGGGTTGAGGATGTTGATGGGCACTGAATCGACGTCGAGCTCTTTAAGGGTCATAGCAAGCTCTATCCTGTGCGCCATGGTCTCCCCCAGGCCTATAATGCCCCCGCAGCATACGGAAAGACCTGCTGCCTTTGCGGTCCTGTTGGTCTCAATGTCTTCCTCGTAATCATGGGTGGTACAGATATTATGGAAAAAGGTCCGCGATGTTTCGAGATTGTGGTGGTATCTGAAAAGGCCTGCTTTCTTGAGCCGCACCGCCTGATCCTTTCCAAGAAGGCCCAGGGAGCCGCAGGGTTTTATTCCAATTCTATTCATGCCGCGAATTGCTTTGTAAATGCTCTCCCACTCTTCTTCTTTGCTGACTGAAGTGCCGCTTGTGACAATCCCGAAAAAATGGGCGCCCCTTTCTTTTGCGTATTGCGCCTTTTCTATCATCTCATCCGCCTCTATAAGGGGGTACGTGGGTGCATCGGTTTCATAGTGGGCTGATTGGGCGCAGAATCTGCAATTTTCCGGACAGATGCCTGATTTTGCGTTCACAATGCTGCATAGACTTATCCCCCTGCCTTTAAACTCATCCCTGATCTCCGATGCAAGGGCCATGAGCGGAAAGGGTTTTTTGATGCCTTCTTCATAGAGAACCATGGCGTCATCGGTGTTTATGGACCCTTGCCGGGCCTTTTCTTTAAGCATTTCGATTCTGGAATTCACTGTAATCTCCCTTTTAAGTATCCATGCCATCAGGCGCAAGGAGTGCCGATGGGCGGTTCGGGTATCCGGCGGATGGTTCCATCGCCCTCCCCCAAAGGGAGATCGATTCAAGGGCCCGATGGATGGTCTTTTCCTTCTCTTTCTTGTTATAATTTTTTAAAAGCCCGAAATTGACATTCATGGGCTGAAAGTTCTTTCTTTCTGTAGTAATGTACTGCAAAAGGGCACTTGTACAGGTATCGTCGGGAGGGGGCTCAAAGGGGATGCCTTTGAGATACATGTATGCAGATATGCCTGCAATAAGTCCCATGGCCGTTGATTCCACATAGCCTTCAACGCCCGTAATCTGACCTGCGAAAAAAATTCTGTTCATATGAGCACACTGAAGACTGCTTGTGAGAACAGAAGGTGAATTGATATAGGTATTTCTGTGGATGCTCCCGTGTCTCAGGAAGGCGGCATGGTGTAACCCGGGGATCATCCCGAAGACCCGTTCCTGTTCTTTGTAGGTAAGTTTCGTCTGAAAGCCTACCAGATTATACATGCTCCCTGACGCATCTTCCCTTCTCAGCTGTACCACTGCATAATATCTTTTCTGGGTTGAGGGATCGGGAAGCCCAACGGGTTTCATGGGACCAAAGGCAAGGGTTTTTCTCCCCCGTTCTGCCATGATCTCAATGGGCAGACAGCCTTCAAAATATGGAACCTTTTCAAATTCCCGGAGGCTGACCCGTTCGGCGGTGATGAGGGCATCATAAAAGGCATCGTACTCATCCCTTGTGAGGGGGCAGTTGAGATAGTCGTCTGTGCCCTCCATGTAGCGGGACCCAAAGAACACCTTTTCCATATCTATAGTTTCCCCGTCGACAATAGGAGAAATGGCATCAAAAAAGGAGAGGTTCTCTTTACCGGTAATCTCTCTGATCCGTTCCGCGAGGCCATCACTCGTAAGGGGGCCTGTTGCGATGATCACGATGCCGGGAGGCATCTCTTTTACCTCTTCCCTTATTACCTCAATGAGAGGGTGGGCCTCGATCTTTTCTGTAATCATTGTGGCGAATTTTGTTCTGTCTACTACCAGGGCCTTGCCGCCCGGTATTGAGGTGCGGTCTGCAGCCTCTATGATGATAGAGTGAAGCCTCCTCAGCTCTTCCTTGAGGAGTCCATGGGCATTGGTCAGGTCCTGTGATTTCAATGAATTACTGCACACCAGTTCCGAGAGGAGGGGCGTGGTGTGGGCCGGCGTATATGCCCCGGGCCTCATTTCGTAAAGGGTAACCCTTTCACCTCTCCTGGCAATCTGCCAGGCAGCCTCTGCGCCTGCCAGCCCGCCGCCTATTATTGTGATTTCCATCCGCAGTCCTTACGAAGGCAGGAAGTATTCTTCCTGTAAGCAAAAAGGGTGGGCGCCCCGCATGACGGACATGGACCTTCCACGGGTTCAGCGTTTGTAGCGAAGGAACAGTCCGGGTATCGGGAGCAGCTCACGAATTTCTTCTTCTTTTTTGATGTTTTTTCTACCATTTTTCCAATGCAGTCTTCGTTAGGACAGGAAAAACCGAGAGAGTAGGGCTCTGTGTATTTACAGACCGGATAGTTGCTGCACGCGAGAAACCTGCCGAACCTGCCGGATTTTTCTACAAGGTTTCCTCCGCATTGGCTGCATGTCCCCTTTACCTCCTGCTCAACGATCTTTATTGCTCCGGCGCTGTCCAGGACGACATTCTTCTTGTTTTTGCAGACTGGTTTTCCGCTGCAGACCATGTATTCTCCGTTTTTACCCCATCGGAGGAGCATATTCTTGCCGCACTTTTCGCAGGGAATATCGGTCTCCTTCTCCTCTTTTTTCAGGCTCTTCATCCCGTCCTGGGCAACGGAGAGTTCTTTTTCAAAGGCGCCGTAGAACTTCTCGAGGGATTTGACCCAGTTTGCCTTGCCGCTTTCAATCTGGTCAAGCCGCTCCTCCAGCTTTGCCGTGAAATCAATGTCCACGATGGTAGGGAAAAACCCCTTCAGAAGGTTATTTACAGTCCTTCCAAGGGCTGCGGGGACCAGTTTCCCTTTGTCTTTTCCTACATAGCTCCTGTCCTGGACGGTTGTTACAATGGTTGCATAGGTTGACGGCCTGCCTATGCCCTTTGTTTCAAGGGTTTTAATGAGAGAGGCCTCTGTGAATCTTGGCGGCGGCATTGTAAAGCGCTGGTTCAACTGGGTATCTACGAGAGACACCTTTGCGCCGACCTTCATGTCAGGGAGATAGGCAGCTTCGTCCGGCTCCAGGTCACCCTCTTCCTCATACATCTTTGTAAAGCCGTCGAAGAGCACCAAGGAGCCGCGGGCAACAAAGATATAGTCACCAACTGTGATATCAACAACCTTTGTCTTTATCTTTTTTTGAACCATTTGAGAAGCGATAAACCTTTTCCAAATCAGTTCGTAGAGGGAAAAGAGGTCCTTATCCAGATAGGGTTTAACCTTTTCCGGTGTAATATGTGCATAAGCCGGCCTGATCGCCTCATGAGCATCCTGGGCGCTCTTCCTGTTTTTGAAAAAATGGGGTGTTTTGGGTAGGTACTCTTTACCGAAATTTGCCCCTATGTATTGCCTTGCAGCATCAACCGCCTCGCTTGAAACCCGCACTGAATCGGTCCTCATGTATGTGATAAGCCCTGTGAGTCCTTCCTCTCCGCCCATATCCACCCCTTCATAGAGCTTCTGGGCAAGCATCATAGTCCTCTTCGGGGAGAATCTTAATTTTCGGGATGCCTCCTGCTGGAGCCTGCTTGTGATAAAGGCCGGCTGGGGAGATATGTTCTTCTCCTTTACCTCTACATTGGTCACAATAAAGGGACTCTTTTTTATTGCATCATTTATTTTTTCCGCTTCTTTTCCGGAAGAAATCCTGATCTTTCCATCACTATTTTTCTCAAGGGTAGCCTTGAAGTGATCTCCGGAGGGCAACTCCAGGTCTGCATCTATTATCCAGTACTCTTCCTTGACAAATCCCTCAATCTCCTCCTCCCGGTCACATATAATCCTTAGGGCAACAGACTGGACCCTTCCTGCGGAAAGCCCATAGCTGACCTTTTCCCACAATAAAGGGCTTATTTTATAGCCGACAAGCCTGTCGAGAATTCTTCTCGTCTTCTGGGCGTCATATTTAGATGGGTCCAGGGTGGTATGGTTATTCAGGGCGTCAAGAACACCTTTTTTCGTAATCTCATGAAAGAGCACCCTTTTTATATTCTTCTTTTTGCCGAGTATTTCCGCAACGTGAAATGCAATAGCCTCCCCTTCCCGGTCAGGGTCTGAGCCTATATAGATGTTCTCCGCATCGGCGCCCATTTTCTTTATTTCATCAACAGCCTTTGATCTTCCTTTTACTATCACGAAGTGGGGGACAAATCCTTTTTCGATATCAACCCCTATCTTGCTTTTAGGAAGATCCTTGATGTGACCGTATGTTGCCTTTATGGTAAAGTCTTTTCCGAGAAATTTTGCGAGCGTTTTCATTTTCGTTGGTGATTCAACGATTAATAGTGACTTACCCATTCTGCCTTTGCCTCCGCCTTTGCTCCTTACTTTTCACTTTTTTATATAAAATCCTCCGGCAAGTTCCTGAATTGCCTCTTTCATTTCAAGCATGGTGAGGATTGCCATTACTTCTTTTGTCGCCATTCTGCTTTTTTCAATCACTTCGTCTATATGAATCTTACCCATACCCATAATTGAATAAATATAATCTTCATTACTGTTCATATCAATGGGCTGCTCTTTATATAACCTGAGATCAGGGAAGCATTCAGAAATAATGTCTTCAACACTGTCAATAAGCTTTGCACCCTCTTTGATAAGGGCGTTTGCCCCCTTATACCCATTATCGAAAATGCTTCCCGGTATTGCCATTACATCTTTCCCGTACTCGGCGCCAAGCCGTGCAGTGATGAGAGAACCGCTCCTCTCAGCGGCTTCTACAACAAGAATGCCCTTTGAAAGGCCCGCAATAATCCGGTTTCTCTCTGGAAAATTGCGGGCAAGGGGCTGCAATCCAAGACTGTATTCGGTGAGTATTGCCCCTTCTTCTCCAATGCGATCAAAAAGCCGCTTGTTTTCAGCAGGGTAGCAGATATCAAGGCCGCACCCCAGAACAGCGATAGTCTTGCCCGCGCCCTTTAATGCCCCTCTATGGGCAGAGGCGTCTATCCCTCTCGCAAGACCACTTGCCACAGTCACCCCTAAAGTTGAAAGGGTCTCTGCAATCTTTTCCGATATGTGCATACCTTCGCTCGTTGCACGTCTTGACCCGACTATGGCGAAGGTATGTTCTCCTGCAGGGAGGGCACCTTTCTTGTATAGGACCAGCGGGGGATCGGGAATATTTTTGAGTGCCCCTGGATATGCCCTGTCTTTTATGGTCACTACCTCTGCGTTCATCCGCTGTAACCGGACCAACTCGCTGTCTATCTCCTTCCATGCCTTAAAGGCCGAGATCTTCCGGCCCGTTGCCTCATCAAGAAAGGCAGGCCGTCCTTCAAAGAGGGGTGCGACTTGATCTAATTTCTCGACTATCTGTTTTTTTTGGACCCTGTCGAGACCCTTAACACGGGAGAGGGCTATAATCGCAGTCAGTTCTTCCACGGGTAACCCCGATCAATATTCAGCATAATGGTTCCCACGGGTTTATTCCTTCTTCTCTCCATGTTTAAAACGGTCGGCAGCATTTGATCCCATTGAGTAGAGCTCTTTCAGGAGCAACAGTCTTGACGGCCCATCCTTCCACCATCTATCCTTTTTAAAATATGAGACATTAACCGGCTTGATAAGATAGATCGTTTTCCCTCCATCTCCGGAGCCCTCATAGAGAAGGTGAAATCTTCTTGATGCATATTCAGGGACAAGGATGATCACCTTTCTGTAACCCATGGCAGCGAATTGTTTCTTCACATTCAGGGTCGCTGTAATGCCATCGCCTCCAGTCTCTATCTTTTTAACTGCTTCTTCCTTAATATTGCGTGCTTTGGCCATTTTTTGGATTGGCTCCAGGATGCTGGCGCCGAACATTTTATCGTCCTCTGCATAGATGGTCTTTCCATTCCCGGCCCAATATTCCCTGAAGGCATCAATGTAGAGCTCCCCATTCCTGTCTTCGTGGAAACGGGGGATAAAGATCGCCTCTGAGGGAAATACCTTATCTTCGTATCTGAACTGGTTTCCTAAAAACTTCAGACTGATCGGATGGGCCAGTAAACCTGCTGCAACGAGGCAACAGACAAGGATGAATATGAGACAGCCGCAACCCGTTTTACCCGAACTGTTCATAAGTCCTCCTCTATTGAAATGACCTGGGTGCCTGCTATAATATCATGAAAGGTTCTCCCTTTGAGGAAAAAGGCCATAAAAAAACCGAGAAACCATACTGACGCAGATATCACATAGGACATGGTTCGCACGAGGGATCTGAAAAACCCCGGTTTTACACCCACCCCCATGCCGTCCCGCCTTATTACCCTTATTCCGAACACCATTTTTCCAACAGTCATCCCTTCATCCATGGTAAGGTAGGTAAAATAAAAAAGAAAAATGAAAGAGGCGACAACAAGGGAAAATAGAAAAATAGCAGAAAGACCCGGTAATGTCAAACGGTCCACACCAACACCATAGCCGATAAAGGCGACAATTAAGACTATGACCGAGGAAAAGGATACAATCATCATGTCAATGCACAGGGCGATAAACCTCTCAAAAATCGGCGCGTTTTTCATCTCTTGCAGTATTCATAGAGGATTATTGAGAGTATTACAAGGGGGGTTGTTTCAGACCTGAAGATGTTTTCTCCTAATGTACAGGTGACAAAACCGTTTTCTTTCAGCCATTCTATCTCCAGCTCTTCAATGCCGCCTTCAGGACCGATAATAATGCATATCTCTCCCTCAACCTGAGAGTAGATAAGGTCTTTCATGGACCGAACCTTCTCTCTTTCGTAAAAGGCCCAACGGTTTTCGATATGGTCAATATGGGACAAAATGCCCCTGAGGGGTGTTGGTTCGATCACCTCGGGAATGGTGAATCTGCCCGACTGACGGGACGCTTCTATGGTAATCCGCCGCCACCGGTCAAATTTCTCCTTTTCTTTTTCCTCGAATCTGACAACGGTTCGTTTAAAAAGCACGGGAAGGATCTTTTCAACCCCTAATTCCGTTGCCTTTTCCATGAGCCAATCCATGCGGGGACCCTTGATAGGACTTACACAGAGGGTAACCTTCGGTCTTTTTTCTTCCGGTCGATGCTCTGCATCAAGGACCTGAAGGTAGAGCTCCTTCCCTTTTATATTATTGATAACACAGCGATAGAGATACCCTTTACCATCGATAAGGTCTATCCTCTCACCCACTGCCTTTCGAAGAACGGTGACTATGTACTTGTACATGGGGCCTGCAAGGAGGGCCATGCCGTTTTTTATCTTAAGTTTATCTACAAAAACTCTTCTGATTTCCATGTTTACCCTTCCGGAAGCTTATAAAAAAAAGATTCATACAGCCTGTGAAACTCCGACCACCGCTCATTTTCCATATTCTCTTTCATGTGCTCCTTGACGCCCATAACCTTGGCATCGAGGTTATCAAGGTAATGGACTATAAGGGCCTCTACACACATGGGCTTTTTGGGTGATCCCCACTCCTCGACTCCATGATGGCTGACAATAATATGAGTGAGAATATCTCCGATCTCTTGAGGGAAACCCTCAATTTCTTTAATCAATCCCTCCAGCATCATTACTCCGAGGGCGATATGTCCGAGGAGCCGGCCTTTATCCGAATACTTGAATCCCCCTTTCAACTCCAGTTCCTCAATCTTGCCGATATCATGGAGCAGACTTCCTGCGATAATCACATCCCTGTTTCCGCCCACAACCGTTGCTGTATGGATGCCCATCCGCGCCATGGAAAGGGAGTGCTCGATAAGTCCTCCTATATACACGTGGTGTACCCCTACGGATGCAGGAAAAAGAAAGAACTTCTCAAACATATCTTTTCTCTTCTCAAGGGCTGAAAAGAGTGACCGTACATGAGGATTTTTTATTCCGTCCACCAGTTCCCTGTAGGTCTCCATAAACTGCCCGTTTCCTCCTTCCGGTGAAGGATAAAATTCCTTTATGCCTTCAAGGGGGAGCCCTTCTGCAACCCGCCTGATATCGGTAATGGTTAGCTGAGGTTTCTGCTGGTAAAGTCTTGCCCTGGATTTGACATACACAAGATCATTTTTTTCAAAAAGCGTACTCAGCTCATCGACCCGGTCCCAGATTTTACCTTCAATAGTACCTGTCTTGTCGCGGAGTCCCACGCTCATATACCGGGTATTGTTCCTGCTCGAAAAGATCCCCTTCTTGACCACAATAAAGAAATCGTTTACCTCAGTCTGCTCATTCTGGATATCACTGACATATTTCACCTTCTTCATGAAACAGCTCCGAAATGTTCATAACCTTTTGACGTAATCTTCATCGCCTGTCCTTTATTAAAGAGCTTCACACCCCTGCCTTTTACTACCCTGCCAATAACGGAAAGGGGAAAGCCCTTTTTGCGTACTTCCTCGACCAGCCCGAGCCTTGACTCCGGAAAGGTGAAGAGGAACTGATAATCTTCTCCTCCCGCAAGGGCAAGGTTCTCTTTTTTCGCCCTTATTATATCACGGGGAATGGGCACTTGTTCAAAATATATATGGGCGCCCTTCCTGCTTTCCTTCATCATCCTTTCAAGGTCAATGATCAGTCCGTCGCTTATATCCATCATGGCAACAGGAATGTTGTAATGGACCAGTTCTTTCCATGCCTCAAGGGGGGGCTTCGGGTTCACATATCTCTGAATAAACCTGTTTCTTTTCCCGCCATGAAACCCGTTTTTTAGGAGGTAAAGGCCGTAGGCGCTCTCCCCGAGCCATCCCGTAACCCCTATTAAATCACCTTCCATGGCCTTATCCCTTCCGAGATAATCTGTGCCCGTTTGTTTGCCCACCATGGAGACATCGATAAAAAAATCGTTTTTTGCTGCCGATGTATCGCCCCCCAGGAGGCGTATATCGAACTCCCCGGCGGCCTGCATGATTCCACTGTAGAGGCTCCGGATATCCTTGCGGGACATATGCTCCGGTATGCCTATGGTAACAAGAAAGTAGAGGGGCAGGGCGCCCATGGAGAGTATATCCGATGCGTTGACGTATATGGCCTTTTTCCCCACTGCCCGGGGGTCCATAAGGGAAAACTCAAAATGTATATGTTCGACAACCGCATCCTGGACAAAGACGTGAGGACCTTGAGCCATATCCACCACGGCGCCGTCATCGCCAATGCCCCTGATGATCGCCTTGCTCTGTCCTTCGAATCTTTTAAACTCTTTTATAAGTTGATTTTCTGTGATTTCCATGATCAGGGAAAGATCATAACAGTTTATAACCACTTTTTCAAGGCGGTGGGTTTATCTGCGAAGCAGGATGATGTGATAGTTATTTCGTGACAGGCCCTAAGATGGGCTAAGTGCGGTTATTTGCTGCCGAACTTCTTTTACGAATTCCGCGGGAGAAGAAACAAACCGGATAGCAGATTTTTCCTTTCCATTAAAGACAACAATAATCTTGCCGAAATTCAACATTGAACCAAGGGTGGGCTGATAAGAATCAACGCCCGTGATCTTATTGAGCGGGATATCGTAAGACTTTATCACTGGAAAACCGGCATTGATCAACAACCTGCTCCGGGTTAACCCGATATCTGATTTGCATAAACTGATATATGAAGATACACCCCAGACAAAACCAAAAGCAATGAGCGCCATCGCATGATAACCTTGAGACCCAAGGGCCAGTCCTCCTATAATAATCACCAGCATTGGCCCGAGGAGTATAGCCCAGTGACATTTGGCGCGATAAATAATTGATTCATCGGTTGTTAATCTGCTATCAATTGAATTCATATATTTTTTTTCAATCGTTATGTGAGCCTGCCAAAAAACAATTCAGCAGGCCCACCTCTCAGAAGCAATCATGATTCTTTATAAATCTTTATCCTTATTATCCTTTACCCATCATTAAATTTGGCAGCCATAGTGCAATCTGGGGAAAAGCAAACAGAATTATTAAGGCCAGAATAAGGGCCGAAAGAAAAGGGACAACCCCCTTATAGATTGTTTTGAAAGGAATCCCGGTAATATTCCCCAATATAAAAACATAAATCGCCACAGGCGGAATAACACCGCCGATCATAAGGGTAACGCAAATCAGGATGCCGAACCATATAGGGTCATAGCCAAGCTGGATGGCTGTGGGGAAAAAGATCGGTGTGGCAAGAACCATAAATGCCAGGTCATCCATGATTGAACCGCCTACCAGGTAGATAGCAATTATCAGGCACATGATCACAACACCCGGTACAGGAAGCTTCGATGCCCATGCTGCAGTAATCATAGGTATTTCCGTTATGGCGAGGAAGTGACCAAAGATAGAAGATCCGGCAATAAGCATAAGAACCATAATGGAGGTTTTTAATGCCCCTTTGAAAGAGGCGGTAAGCATATTTAAATTGATCTCTCTTCGCACAAGAGCGAGAAGAAAAACTGCAACCGTACCGATTGTACCTGCCTCTGTGGGGCTGAAAAAACCGGTGATCATCCCGCCTATTACGATGCCAAAAACACATAGAATAACCAATGCTTCCGGGATTACGGCGAACCTTTCTTTCCAGGTTGCCCTTTCCGCGCGGGGGGCTATTCCTGGCTGTATCATTACCCATCCTGCTATGACCACCATAAATAGAGCTGATATCATAAGGGCCGGCATAATCCCCGCGATAAAAAGCCTGCCAATGGATTGCTCAACCTGAAGTCCATAGATAATCAGCACTGTGCTGGGTGGCAATATCATACCTATGGTGCTGACAGAAGCAATGGTACCGCAGGAAAGCTCCTTTTTGTATCCGTACCGGTCCATCTCAGGCAGCGCGAGGTTTGAAAAGGTTCCGACAGTGGCAAGGGTTGATCCGCACATGGCTTTAAAAGCGGTCGCGCCTACAACAGTTGTCATTGCAATTCCGCCCGGTATGTGACCAAACCACTTGTGTGCTCCCTGGTAGAGCCTCTTTGCGATATTTGAATGTGAGGCAAATTCTCCCATAAGGATAAATAAAGGAATAACCGTGTAACTATAGGATGTAAAGGTGTCGAAAAAATCTTTAATGACAAGATTAGCTGCAGCGGGAAAGGACATGAGAAAGGTAAATCCGAGAAATCCTACCAGCATCATGCAATAAGCCATTTCAAGCCCTGTTAAAAAAAGAGCCAGCAGCAATATAATTCCGTATATTCCAGCCGAAACCTCACTCATTGTTTGCTCCTTTTACTGTTTTTATCAGATCGCAAAATATTGTGAAGGCCTGTAACAAAAAGCTGAATGAAAGGGCAAATACAAATGGGTAATAGGGTATCTTGAAGCTGGCTGTACGCTCACCCGTCAGCCTTACGTCCATCCCGTATTTAGCAAACTGGTACGCAACAAATAAGAACAATGCAATGCCGACACATCTGGTAATAATATCGATAAGGCGTTTCTTCCCCGGGCTGAACTTGCTTGTTAACACATCGACGATTATCTGGGCGCCGAGCATTGTGGCAAAAGGTATTGAAAATCCAAACACAATGCACCCCCCATACTGTATTAATTCCATAGATCCGGTAATCGGATATCCGAAATTTCTTAAAACCACATCAAAGAGGGTTAATATAACCATGCATGACAGCACAACGCCCGCAACGACGAATAACACTTTATCAATACCGGCAATGCTTGCCACAAAACCTTTCATCTTTTTCCTCCATATTTATGTTATAAATCTGACCTGTATCGCATTTTCAGTAGTATTATTATTGTTTAAATGCAGAGAGGACTGTTTGTTACAGCCCTCTCTGCGGATAATGCTACTGATTTTTCTTTAAGTAGTCCTGACAGAATTTCAATGCTTCATCGCCAGGGAGTCCCTTGGATTTTGTCATCTTCACATAGTCGTCCAGGATTGGCTTCATCTTTTTGGCAGTTGCTGCTTCATCTTCTTTGGAAACCGATACAAACGTTACTCCTTTCGACTTGGCAAATTCTACTGCCTTGGCATCCAATGCTACCCATGTCTTACCGAATTTTTCAATATACTCCTCATTGACCTTTTCGATTGCCTTTTGATCAGCGGGAGAAATGGCATTCCATTTGTCTTTATTCATGATAACGTATATGGATGTCATATAAGACATGCCATAGTTCTCAATAACTGTCTTGACGACTTCGCCGATTTTGAATCCCTGTAATGCCTCCAACGGGAAAAGGCATCCGTCTACAAGGCCTCTTGAAAGGCCATCATACGTTTCGGTGACCGGCATGGTTACAGGAGAAGCGCCAAGATTTTTTACGATGTCCGCATTCTCTGCGTTAGCTTTTATTCTCAGCCCCTTTATATCAGCCGTTGATTTGGCCGGTTTCTTGGTAAAAATGAAACCAGGTGCGGCACCATGAAGAAACATTACTTTAACATCGTCGAATTCTTTTGGTTTGAATTTCTTGTAAAATTCGTTGGCCATTTTGGTTGCCTGATAAGCGTTCCTGTATCCGAGAGGTTGCTGAAGAACTTCGGAAAGGGGAAGCCTGCCCGGTGCGTAGGCCAATAAAGTCGTACCAACATCAACAATTCCTTTTACCGTGTTATCATAGACCTGCATTGGAGGTGAAAGGGTGCTGCTCGCGAATACCGTTATTACTATCCTTCCCTGTGTCGCTTGTGTAACATCCTTGCCCCACTGATCGAGCAATTTTGTTAAGGGGTGCATAGGCGGCCAAAAGGATGAAAGCCTCAGTTTTGTCGCCTTTTCCTGGGCATGAACATGAAGGGGAATAGAGGTAATAAAAAATGCGACCACTATACTTGCAATGATACATGTCAAAATGAAACCCTTTTTCATAATAAACCCTCCCTTTGATTTTGTGCGGTCAATACCGCGTGTTCGTGTACTGAAATACAGTTGTTACCTATAAAGAGTAACACGTATATTCCTCATGTCAAGCTGGTTATGCTGTTTCTTCAATATACTGTCTCTTCAGTTCCCGCTTCAGGATCTTGCCTGCCGCACTTTTCGGAAGTTCACTTTTAATGATATATTCTTTAGGGACCTTAAAGGGCGCCAGGCGGGTTTTAAGAAAGGCTTTTACCTGTTCGGGAACAATAGTTTTCCTGTCTTTAGGTACTATGAATGCAGCTACCCTTTCGCCCCATTCCTTGTCAGGAAGGCCTATAACCGCACATTCCGCCACCTCCGGTATTGTGTAGAGAATCTCTTCCACCTCGCGGGGATATACGTTCTCGCCGCCGGTAATGATCATATCTTTGAGACGGTCTACGATAAAGAAATAGCCGTCCTGATCGCATACGCCCACGTCACCGGATCTGAACCAGCCGTCTTCATGCCTTCTCTGCTCAGAATCCAGATACCAGAAGGACTCACGGGTTGCCTCAGGATTATTCAGATAGCCTTTCATTATGTTGTTTCCCCGGATACAGATCTCACCTTCCTGCCCTGGAGGCACAAGGTTTCCCGATGCATCTCTGATCTCAACTTCCACACCGGGAACCGGTGTTCCAATGGATCCTACAACATGGTGGTGATAATGATTATAGGTAACCGCTGAAGCGGACTCCGTCATGCCGTATCCTTCAGATATGGTAAGGCCGGTGCGCTCCTTCCATTGACGGACAATCTCTCCTGCCATGGCTGCTGCTGCCGAAAAACAGTATCGGACAGGGCGCATCAATTCATTGAGTCCTTCCAGGGTAAGGAGCCGTGTATATACCGTTGGTATGGAGAAGAGTTTTGTTACGCGACCACCTTCAATGAGCGAGATGACCCGGTTCAAATCAAAATTCGGAAGGATTTCAATGCATCCGGCGCTCATGACCGTGGCGTTCATCACATGGGTCTGACCAAAGACATGATGAAGGGGGAGAAAACAGAGGGCTCGGTCTTTTTCAGTCGATTTTTCACTGAAGACTACATTGTGGGCTGATGTATTGATATTCCGGTGAGTGGCCATAACCCCCTTTGGCATGCCTGTAGTCCCCCCTGTATAAAGGATAGCCGCGGTGTCGTTGCGGTCCCTGTTTACCGCCTGAAAGGAGGATGTGCCCATGTCGGAAACCTGCTGTGGGGAGATGTCGCCATGGGGAGAAATCACCTTTTCAATACCCCCTGATCCTCGCAGGGATTGGATATCGCCGAGCCTGTCGTCATGAGTAAAAAGGAATCGTGGTTTTGAATGACCGAGGAGCAGGCGAAGCTCATCCGGAGTAAGGGAATAGCCAAGGGTTACGGCAACGGCGCCTGTTTTAAGGATCCCAAAATAAAAGACAAGCCATTCCGGTGAGTTTGGGGCACATAAACCTACGTGTTCCCCAGCCTGTATTCCCATTTTAAGGAGTGCTGTGGCAATCCTGTTGGCCCCTTCATTGAGTTGCCTATAGGTCGTTTCCTGCCCGTCATAGCTGGTCACAGGATTGTCCGGATAATAGAAAGCCGATCTCTCTAAATTTTGTGCAACGTTCATAATGAAATCCTTTCTGTTGATATTGTGTTTTATTTTTATTTATTCATAACTCATATTCATGATGGTAAAAGATTAGTCCAGCTAAATATTAAATGTCAAGAACAATTTGATGGTTTAGTTATTGCATTATTGTTTTTTTTGTTTTAACTTAAATTAAGAGGAGGATTACACAATGCCCAGATTCAAACCTATCAGGCAGACCCGTATATCGGAAGAGGTGGCAGAACAGTTGAAGCGCTCAATTATCACGGGAAATTTTAAGGAAGGAGATAAATTACCTTCGGAGCGTGATCTTGCCGAGGAATTTCAGGTAAGCCGGGTCGCAATACATGAGGCAATGCGATCCCTTGAGATATCCGGCTTTATTGAGACCCGTCAGGGGCCCGCGGGTGGTTCTTATGTTACCGAGCTTACCTTTGAACGTTCAGTCAATGCGTTCCAGGATCTTTATGCTGCCGAAAAGATTTCCATTCCCGAAATACTTCATGTGAGAAGGGTTGTGGAAGCTGAAGTAGCACGCCTTGCAGCCCGGAATATTACGCCTGAATATGCCCAACGATTGAAAGATGCCCTTGAAATCGAGGAGCTTCCCGTCCAGCCTCTGTCTGTGTCTGAGGATATGGACCGGAAGATGGCAGTCCATTTTATCCTTGCAGAGATGAGCGGAAACCGTTTCCTTGAAGCCCTCGTGAGGTCACTAATGGGTTTGATAAGGATTACGGTGAAGACCATTGCAGAGGCAGGGGAAGATGGTGTGTTTCGTTTGCACCCTGCAGGTATGCACCACCCGATCGTTGATGCTGTTATTGCCGGAGATGCATCGGCAGCAGCAAGGGCTGCGAAAGAACATGCCATCGAATTCGGCGATAACCTTAGCAAGCTGGAAAAGTCCTATCGGGAGAAAAAGATGCGATTACTCTCACAGTCAGACAAAATTGTAACAGGGAACAGTCCTTTTTGACTGACTGTGAGTTAGTAACAATTAATCATAAGGAGGATTTACATGAAACGAGATTTATTTGGTGTGGCTTTAGCAGTAATGGTTTTCCTCTTCGGGGCGTACACTGTCCATGCAGCAACGCTGGAAGAGGCAAAGGCCCTTGGTGAAAAGGCCGCTGCGTATGTGAAGACAAACGGAAAGGATAAGGGAGTTGCAGAGATTAATAATCCTAAAGGCCAATTTGTAAAAGGCGAGATGTATGTGACCATGCAGGATTTTAGCGGGGTGCTTCTGGCAAATCCTGTATCACCGAAGATTGTGGGACAGAACCACATGGAATTGAAGGATGCGAACGGCAAGGCATTTATAAAGGAGATGATTGAAATTGGCAAAACAAAGGGTAGCGGCTGGGTGACGTATGTCTGGACCAATCCCGCAACCAAAAAGGTGCAACCGAAGAAATCCTGGGTTCAGAGGGTTGAAGGAACCGATATTTACACCCTGTCCGGTATATTCCAGTAAGAATCATTTCTCAACGTTTATTTTGATGGTGCGGAGTTCAGGGGAAAATAAAAAGTCCCTTAACTCTGCACCAATGCCGCATTCACCGTGGTGCTAACAATTATTTAAGCAGATAAGAGTCATATACCGCCGCATTGCCGAGACGCATTGCCCAGGCAACACCGATATGACACGCATATCGTTATTGAACGTTCAGGGCTTGCCCCTGTGGTAATGAGGATTGTTAATTCCCCGGATGCCGATCCGGTGGGCAGGACCCTCAGACAGTATTTTGAACCGCAGGACTATTCTGCCCTGCTCATGTATCTCTCTATCGAAGAACAAAAGCTGGGAACACTCTTTGTAAGGACAGAAGGCAAGGACAGATATTCCGAGGAGCACGCGCGATTGCTGGCCCTTCTCAAGGAACCCATTTCTCACGCTGTTTCTAATACGCTCAATCAGGAGGAGTCCAGAAAACTGAAAGACCTGAGAGAAGATGACAATCGTTACCTCCATCGAGAACTGTTCCGCGCCTTTGGAGACCAGATAGTTGGCAGTGATTACGGTCTGAAGGGCGTTATGGAAATGGTCCGTTTATTAAAGTAAATTGTGGCGCAATTCCCGAAACCCTCGTAGACAGTGAGCTGTTCGGACATGAAAAAGGCGCTTTTACCGGTGCAATCGTTCAAAAACGTGGATGTTTTGAGCGGGCAAACCATGGCACCCTGTTTCTTGATGAAATTGGAGAGCTTCCCCTTCATGCACAAGTGAGGATGCTCCGGGTACTCCAGTACAGAGAGATTCAACGGATAGGCGGCTCAAACCCCATCCCTGTTGATATCAGAATTATTGCAGCCACCCACCGCAACCTTGAAGAGATGGTCCTGACAGAGCGTTTCCGTGAAGATCTTTGGTTCAGACTCAACGTTTTCCCTGTTTTTATCCCCCCCCCTTAGACAGAGGAGGGCAGATATCCCGGCGCTGCCCGTCTCCTTGGGGTTAACTCCAGCACTCTGAGAAACAGAATGAATAAGCTTGGTATTGGGTACGGAAGACAGAAGCGTTCCGGCAAAGGGCTATAGAAGAATCATTATCGTATTTTCTTGACATGAAATGTTAATTGTACTAATATTAATACAATATGGTGATGACAACAGATAAAATGATCATTGGCGGCTGGCGTTTTTACTGGATTGGTGCGCATCTGCGGCTCTTTACGCCATAAAGAGGGTATCACAAAGGCCGTGGGCGCACAAGCTCATGGCCTTTTATAGTTTATGGCCATGGCAAAAACCATGGCCTTTTTTATTGGTCAAATTTTTATAAGAAAGGAGTATTGCATGGATACAGAGGGAATGAGAAAAAGGATTGATCTTATCGATTATCAGATTATGACCCTCCTCAATCAGAGGATGGAGTTCGGGCTGAGGCTCAAGAAGTTAAAGGAGATCGTTAACGAGACAGGGCAGACAGAGGAGAATATTACGGCCATAAAGGGCACCTCCCGGGGCATGATACGATCTGCGTTTGCAGAGGCGCTCTTCGCGGAAATCATAGGCGAAAGCGCCCTTATTCAGGAACAGGACCTGAAACTCATAGGTTTTCAGGGGGAGCACGGGGCATTCAGCGAGGAGGCTTCCTATGCGTATGATCCTGCCCTGATTCCCATTCCTTACAGGGATTTTGACGAAATATTCGAAGAGGTCAGGACAGGGACCATCGATTTTGCCATAGTCCCGGTGGAGAACTCCCTCGGGGGACCGGTGACGCCTGTGAACGATCTGCTCATCGAATCAGACTTGAAGATTTCCGGAGAGATCACCATGCCGATCCATCATTGCCTCCTGGTCCTTCCTGATATGGACTACCGGGATTTAAAGACCGTCTACTCCCATTCCCGCGCCCTTGCCCAGTGCCGTACCTTTATTTCGCGACACAAAATCGAGCCGCGGCCCTATTACGATACTGCCGGATCGGCAAAGATGCTCTCTGAAAACAGGCCCGCTGCTGCCGGGGCCATTGCAGGCAGGCTCTGCGCTGAGCTTTACCATCTGGAGGTCCTGAAAGAAAACATCGAGGATCACCCTTTAAACTCAACCAGGTTCAACGTGATCTCCCGATACGCGAACCCTGAGCCGGGGAATAAATGCTCCATAGCCTTTACGGTTCGTCACGAGACCGGGAGTTTGCTTGAGATTCTTAAAACATTTTCTGACGGAGGCATTAACCTTGCAAAGATAGATTCGCGTCCCATGAAAGACGACCCTGGGGAGTATCGCTTTCTTGCGGATTTCGAGGGTTCAGACAGGGATGAAAGGGTTATCCGTACCCTCAGGAGGATTGAAGAGAACACGATAATGTTCAAATTCCTTGGCTGCTATAAGAGTTAGTGTCCGTCCGGAAACTCTGCCTGGCCCCTACCGCGGTGAGCAGCCACCGTGCCCGTATCCTTGAGAAGATGGGGAGGAAAAACAATGCGGAACTGGTCCGCTACGCCTTAGAGCACTGCCTTATCACCTGAATTTACTCAATCCATTCACCCCTTCGTTCCACTGCGCTATCATTAATTCGCCGATTTCACGGAACTCGGGGTGCTCGGATATGTAGCCGGGGATCATCCCCCGTGTTTCCATGACTGCTTCGGCGACGCGATCAAAAATGTTCGATATTGTCCCGATCGGCATCGAAAGATGACTCACGGCAAATTTCTCCAGCACCTTCCGGGGCCACCATTTTTTTGATCCCCCCAGGGTGAGGGCAGGCACATCGTTTCTGATATAGGCCGTTGTGGTAACTATGTCATACACTGGCGCAAGAGCGACGGCGGCAACCGGTGAGTCGTAGAGGACGCCGAAATTCTTCAAATGCCCATCGCCGTTTCTTACCATAACCGACAGCGCCATGGTCGCAAAGAACTGCTCTCTTGCCGGCGACAAGTGCTCCCCGGAGACGAAGTCCCTGATGCTCCGTGCTACCCGTTCATAACTGCTTCCGTACTTCTGCGCAGTACCGAGCCCCTGGAGGCTGCACATATCCTCAAATCCCCGCGACATGTGGTTTGCAGCGATGTCAAAGCGATGCGTAATGAAAAGGCCGCCGTTGTCCGATATGAAGAACTCCGGTACCGGCAGCCCTGCCCGTTTTGCCGCGGTCATGCAGAAATACTCATTGGCGGCAAGGTACGGGTAGTCCGTGCCCCAGGACTTCACAATATAGCGGGACGATGCCATTGCTCCCCGTTCCGTGGCGTTCAACAGGACTTTAGGCTGAACACCCGATACCCCTGAACAGAGGGCATATTTTGTCACCAGTTCGTGGAACAGGTCGCGGGTGTCAGGGTAGGTGAGGAGATCATCGAGGGATTCCGTGGTCTCGGAAATATGCGGTTCTTCATCGCCGGGGAGGGAGAATTGATTTCTGCCCACTTGGTTGCCTCCGGTCACCCGGAGGATTGACAAATCGTCTTCCCCTATCAACTTGGCGATAGCTCGACGAATCGCCTCCAGAAGCGCCCCTTCCGGCAGATTCATTTGAAAAACAGGGTGCAGATCGCGACTTGTCCAACTCTTCAGTCTTATCGGCATGGTCAGGGAAGCCTGGGTCTCATCGCCAGCCTCCAGAGAGTAGGCAAACACGTATTCCAGGCGCTGCTCCCGTGCAAGAATGCCGGATTTCACGCCGGCGGCCCACACGTCAAGGGATGAGACGCCGCCCATCAGCGGGTTCCCTCCTCACGCAGCTCCTCCAGCGTTGGAGGCTTTCCGCCAGGACGGACCCGCAGTTCGAGTTCGAGGGATTCGAGGAGCCTGATGAGCTTCCGCGCGCCTATCTCCTGGACCGTGCCGTTCTCGATCTGCCCGATTGTGGTGCGACTCATACCTACTGCCTTCCCCAGCTCAGCCTGGGAGACCTTACGTTTTTTCCTCGCCTCACGAATTGCCCTACCTATCTCAAACAACATTAATACATTATATATGATGCATAATTGTTAATCAAGAGCTAAATGAGATATATGCGATGCATAACTAAAATCTTCATTTTATCAGGTTTCGAAGGAGAAATGACAAGTAGATGAGAACGGACCGTCTCCGGGGAAAATAGATTGAGAGGAGATGCCGGAGATCATCAAACAACTGATGAAAAATACCCCCATGGCCAGCCCTTCCACGAGAGACATGCAGCCCCTCTGTATCCAGAAGAAAGCTAAGAAAGTTGAAATGGCTGCTGCGACCAAGCCCGAATGAAACACACCATATAAGGCGGCGAGCACCACAGCGGGATAATAGGTCAGGTACGCGGTGCCTCTCCCCAGACCTCCAAAGAACGCCGCACGTATCGCGCTGGCGATGGCAATGATCAGTATGGCTGCAAAATAACGTTGCCATTTCCCTGAGGCTTTCCAATTCCATACCATGTGTTACTCATTCCAAAACCTACATCACTCAAAGTAAAACCCTTTCTCCCTGTTTTAGCGTTCAGCGTTCAGCGTTTAGGATTTTAACTCTACGCTCCGTGCTCTACGCTACTCAAACTTAAATCCTTCTTCTTTGAAAAGTTTGAGGCATGCCTCCGCTACCTTCT
>PNOM01000006.1 GCA_013824835.1 Syntrophus sp. (in: bacteria)
AATGCAATTGGCTGTACGCTGTTTGTCTATTAAAATAATATGTATGCAAAATATTCTTGTTGATAAAAAACCTCAGATGAGGGATACTACTGTCTGGTACATATATACGCTAATTCTACTAAAACGATTCAGGGACCTTTAAGTTCGAGAAGCAGGAACTATGGAATTCGTTTTTAATAGAGCCATTACAAGGAGAAGTTCTGTTAAAATCAAATAAGTCTGTATTGCCCCCACTCATCATTAAAGATAAGCGGATCGCCCTTCCAATCATCCAGGGTGGAATGGGTGTAGGCGTATCCCTCTATCCCCTTGCAAGCGCTGTAGCCAGTGAAGGTGGTGTCGGTATTGTATCAAGCGCATGCCTTGACCGGATTGTCTCAAAGAGAACGGGCAAGAAATTCAATACATACGAAGCCGTTTATGAGGAAATAACACTCGCAAAATCAAAGGGCGGCTACGCGGGCATCAATATTATGGTTGCCCTGGCCAGGGATTTCAATGACACAGTCATGGCTGCTATTGACGCTCACGCAGATATTATCATATCAGGCGCCGGACTTCCCATGAATTTGCCCTCTATTAAACCCCCTAACGGAACTGCCCTTGTACCTATAGTCTCGTCTTCCAGGGCGCTGGAACTCATATGCAAGAAATGGGAAAGATTGGGCTACAGACCTGATGCCGTTGTCCTGGAAGGACCCCTCGCAGGAGGCCATCTCGGTTTCAGATTTGATCAGGTTTACGAAGAATCAAACAAGCTTGAGAATCTGCTTCCGCCGGTGAAGGATGCGGCTGAAAAACATGGTGGATTCCCGGTTATTGTTGCCGGCGGTATCTACACTCACGAGGACATTGCAAGATTCCTCAGAATGGGGGCCGATGGCGTCCAGATGGGCACCAGGTTTCTCGCTACTGTAGAGAGCAGCGCTACGTCTCTCTACAAGCAAGCTGTCATTGATGCAAAAGAAAGCGACCTTTATGTGACGAACTGTCCCGGTTCTCCCTGCGGCCTGCCCTTCAGGGTATTAAAACAATCTCCCATGTTTGTCTCATCCCTGTTACGCCTGAGAAAACCGAAGTGCGACAAGGGTTACGTGCTCCTCAAAGACGCGAACAGCGTGTACAGTCAGTGTTCCGCAAAAGAGAATAACGAAGTCTCTTTTTGCATATGCAACGGTCTTCTCTCCTCCGCAGGGTATAACCCCGGTGTAGAAGAACCTCTCTACACTGCAGGCACTACTGCGTGGAGAGTGAACGAAATAACTACCGTGAAGAAACTTATGGATGAACTATCCGGAAAGACTCCCGCAGAATAACTCGAATAACTCTTCTAATAGATAATTAATTTAAAATATTCTTTGCCACACAAAATGTAATTGTAAAAAATCGATTGCAATCTTAATCACGACAACAAAATACAGCCCCCAATATTTTTTATAAAAATGCTTGACAACTTTACTTATATGTTATACATATATTTACAATGCACTTATTAGTATTACATTAGGAATAGTTCACTCATCCGAAAAGGCCAAACCACCGGTAACGGTGGGACGGAAAGCCAACGGGTCTTTCATAAGACAGCCGAGCCGCCAGGGAGAACCGAGAGGTTATTTTACAAAAAGGAGGTTCGGTATGAAGGTAAAGGGTTTAATTCTAATGGTTGTGGTCTTGACCGTTTTTGTATGCACTGGGGTAGCCAGAGCCGATTTGTTCACCTTTTCAGGAGGTACCACAGGCTTTGGGATATATCAAACAGGATCAGGAGGTGAATTCACCACCACGCCGGATAGCGGACTCAGCTATATTCTCAACACTTACAATGCAAACGCCAGAATAGGTAACGCCTTTCAGACCTTTTGTCTGGAAACGAACGAAACCGCTTCTGGAGGTGGCACGTATGGCGTTTCTCTTAGTAATGCAAGCGTTTACGGCGGTGTCGGCGGTACGGTAAACGGCAAAGATCCGCTGTCTATAGGCACGGCATGGCTTTATAGCCAGTTTGCAAAAGGTGCTTTGCAGGACTACAATTACACGGACCTGACGCAACGAAAGGTCTCAGCAGAAGCCTTCCAAAATACAATATGGTGGCTTGAGGGTGAGCTGACAACGAAACCGAACAATACCTTTACAAGCCAGGTTACCGCAAAGTTTGGAGAGGCAAATGCCATGAAGGATAATAATGGCGCATATGCCGTTCAGGTTGCAAATCTCTGGGAACAGGGCCATGTGGGTGAAGCAGGCTATCAAAAACAGGATGTGTTAGTCGCCAGTCCCGTTCCCATTCCACCCTCGGTATATCTTCTTGGTGCAGGCCTTTTAGGGGTAGTATTTGCCCGGAAGAGGGCAAAAAAGGTTTAGACAGGTCTCATTTTATCAAGTATACAACAGAGGCAGGGTCAGTACTGACTCTGCCTCTGTTGTATACTTCAACCATTCTTCTTGCAAACAAGAGAGCGAAGGGAAAGTGTTGGACATTTGTACAGCGAAAGTAGTAAATAAATAGAAAAGCTTATGAAACAAATCCAGCAGATACGGGTAAGACCGGGAAAGTCAGGCTCTATTGTACTCATTGTCGTAGGGAGCCTTTTTTTTGTTTTTGGCACCTTTCTTACAGGCGCGGGCCTCGCAGACAGCTCAGAACGCGACCTTTGGATACTGTTATGGCTCTTCAGAATCATCTGGTGGGCAGTCTGTCTCTCCATGATCGCCTATGGTGTCCTTATGGTGGTTGGCAAAAAGCCTCCTGTAATGGTGGAGGCAGACATTGAAGGAAAAGATGGAGAAGGTGATTTCGATACCCGTTTACGGAAGCTTGAAGCCCTCCGGACTGAAGGTCTGATCAGCCGGCAGGAGTACGACAACAAGCGGACAGAGATTATACAGGAGAAGTGGTAAGGGATAACCAGTCATTATACCCGGTTACCCCTTGCTGTTCGCTAACTTCTAACTTCTAACTCCTGCAACACGTTATCCTAATCCGCCAAATCGCTGGTATCTTCTTTGCTGCCTGCAGCGGATGAAGCCCCTGTCTCTTCCGGAAAGGGCAGATGAAAATCATGGATCGTAGTATATTTTGCAATTAAATCTTTGGTATCCACTACCCCGAGTTGCCCGAAGAGGAAAGCAAACTGGTCATAGAGATCCTCCGAAACCTTTGCCCGAACATCTTCCGGCATTGTCCATATCATCCATTTAAAAGGGCCTGTTGCCTGTTTCCGTGTGCTGTAGGCAAACTGGGCAAAGGTCTTGCCGGCCTTCCACTCTCCTCTGAATTTGTCGGCCAGAAACTGCTCTATGTCGCTCTGCGCGCCTTTTACCTTATAGACTCCGTTATCTAAGGTAATATTCTGAAAACCGGTGGCAAGATGTACCTCTACAGCTTTGTTTTTTGGAAATAGACTGAAAGCATTATTCGGCAGCGTTGATGCCCCGTGCTGAACCGAACCGGCCAATCCGTATTTCTTTCCAAAATCTGCTGCCATCTTCAATATGTCAAAGGCTATCGCCACATCGGCTACTGATCCGTCGGGAAGGGGTGTGCCTCCGTGGGCAGTACCATCATTCACAGCTATCTTGCGAATACCGAGGGCAGGGTCAATTCCAAGCCGTTTCATATTTGCAATAATGCCTTCAGCGTATGCTTCAAGGTCTTCCTTTCTCGTATTCATCTTTCCCACTTCACCGGTCTCTCCCCCCAATAACACGGTCCAGGGGATTCCAAGCTCTTTTTCGAGGGCTCTTACATCGGCGATTTTCTCGGCAGTAAGCTTTGCATTTTCTGCCTGCTGTTCTTCAAAGGAGAGATGCTCCTCGGTTCTTCGCTCAAAAGGTGACATATCAAGATCAATTGACCCGAAACCTGCGGCCAGTAACTCCTGGATAAGCTTATGGTGTGCATTTATTTCCTTTGCTCCCGTTTCTCCGCCATCCCTGACCGGTTTGGATTTCAACTGCACATGGTCACCCTGCAGAAAAAGTGGACCCTCAAAACCTTCAAGCATTGCAGCGGCTTGAAGGACTGCGGCAAATTCCGCGGGGCTTTGATGAGTATAGCCCATTTCAGAGCGGGCGATCTCAATGATGAGGGCCCCGACCTTATTATCATTGGCAGCTTTGAACAACGCCCGTGCAGTATCTAATGTGCCTACGCGAATATTGACTGCAGGAAAAGACATTTCTCTATTTATCCGGCCCTCTGCTATAGCAACATACGCTTCCTGCGGTGAGGCCAGCTTTACGTTCAGTTGCTGTGCACCTTCGCCTATTATCCATCTGGATAATGCCTGCACATCCGCCGGTGCGCTCCTGTCGCCAAAATCCGCCGCATTGGCCGCCAAAGTCGGCAATGAAGCCTTAAAGGCATCCACATTATCAATATGAAGGGCGCCTTTACTGATAGTTGCGCCTTTTAAACCATCACCTATAAGATCCGCCCTGTTTGTAAACACCTTTATCGCCGATGTTTGATGAATCATGTTCGCTCCAATTCTTGCTGCCATTTTATTTCCTCCTTTTAAACCGTATTAGAGAACTGGTAGGAATTTGCTCTTCAGCATACAATAAAAGTAACAAATAAAAACGAATTTCTCAATACGTACGTGTCGATTCACAATGATAATAAAGCAGCGCCTGATGTCATTCTCCTTTACGGGATCGGGAAGAGCTCCCCGTCCACCATATTGAACCTTCTCCTCCCGAGAGCGCCTATTTCAGGGTCATGGGTAACGAGTATGAGGGTGGAGGAGAGACGTTCGTTTATGGAGAGGATATATTCAAGCACCTCTTTCCCTGTCTTTCTGTCCAGGTTCCCTGTCGGTTCATCGGCAAGGATGAGCTCCGGTTCGTTCACCAGAGCTCGCGCAGTGGCAACCCGCTGCTGTTCCCCACCGGAAAGCTCTCCGGGTTTATGGTCCTTTCGTGCGGTGAGACCCATAATATCGAGGAATGCCTCAGCCTTTGCCGTAACATCAGCCATATTCATCCGCCGTATAAGGAGGGGCATCCTGATGTTTTCAATTACATTAAAATCCTGAAGGAGGTGATAAAACTGAAAGACAAATCCGACCTTCTCATTCCTGAACCTGCTTGCCTCCTCCTCTGTAAACCGCTGAACATCCTGCCCTCTGAAAAATATCTCCCCCTCAGTCGGCTGATCAAGGGTGCCGAGGATATGGAGAAATGTGCTCTTTCCTGCTCCTGATGGTCCCATAATAGTAATAAAATCGCCTTGTTCTACATCAAGATTAACGCCTTTTATCACGTTTATCTCTAAACCGTTCTTTTTGTATGTCTTTTTGAGCCCTTTTACGCTCAGGATTGTATTACTCATATCGCAATGTCTCCACAGGATCTATTTTTGCAGCCCTGTACGAAGGATACAGGGTCGAGAGAATACAGATGCAGGTCGTTACAAGGGCCAGGAGAAATACGTCAAAGAGACTGATCTTCATGGGCAGGGCACTGATATAATAGATGTCTTTCGGCAGGGTTATGATTTTATAGGTCTGCTGAATCTGGCAGATCAGGTACCCGCCCAGAGAGCCTATGAGTGCCCCCACGATACCTATGGTGATACCTTCCACCATAAATATCTGCATAATACTCCTCTTTTTGGCACCTATGGCCTTAAGGATGGCAATATCTTTCTGTTTCTCCATAACCGTCATGATAAGAGAGCTTACAATATTAAAACTTGCCACTAATATAATAAGGGCCAGGATGATAAACATGGCGATCTTCTCCAGTTTGAGGGCAGAGAAGAGATTCTTGTTCATCTCGATCCATGTCCGGGCAAGATAACCGGGGCCAAGACGTTTCCCCAGATTCTTCTGCACCTCCCCTGCCTTATACACATCTGCCAGCTTTACTTCTATGCCGGTCACACCAACGCCGATCATACTCTCCACATCATCAATGGACATGATAATAAGGGTATTGTCAATTTCATACATTCCTGTCTCAAAGATGCCGCCAACCCGCATCTTCAGTGTCTCCGGCACCGCGCCCATAGGAGAAACACCGCCAAAGGGGACCATAAGGTTAAAGGCATCGCCGTAGTTGAGCCCCATATGTTTCGCCAGTTCTTTTCCCATGAGGATGTTGCCCTTCCTGTTCAGGGCATCGATCCGCCCTTCCTGGAGCAGGCCTTCGAGGAATTTCACATCATTCCCCCGCAGACCCTTTACCGCAACTCCTGAGAGTTGCTTCCTGTTCTGCACCATACCCTGAAAAGCCACAAAAGGGAATGCCTGGGTCACACCCGGGGTACTTTTAACCGTATCTACAACCCTCTGGGACTCCTTCATTTCTCCCTTCAGGTCGAGGATCAGGATGTGGGGGTTGATCCCGAGGATACGATCCCTGATCTCATCCTGAAACCCTGTCATCACGGCAATGACCACGATAAGGGCCATCACCCCTATAGCAATCCCTGCCACTGATATCCAGGTAGTAAAGGATATAAAGGCCTCTTTTCTCTTGGACCGCAGGTATCGTAACCCTATGCTTGTTTCGTAGTTCATGGTCTTAAGAGAGGGAAGAGAATGACCTCCCGTATGGATTGACTGTCGGTGAGGAGCATAGTCAGCCGGTCTATCCCTATACCCTCCCCTGAAGTGGGGGGAAGACCGTATTCAAGGGCAGTTATATAATCCTCGTCCATCATTGCCCCTTCCTCTTTCTCTTTGATCTGCTCCAGGAAACGGGCTGCCTGGTCTACAGGATCATTCAGTTCATTGAAGCCATTCGCGATCTCCATGCCGGACATATAAAGCTCGAATCTCTCTGTAAACTCCGGCTGTTCCTTGTTTCTCTTGGCAAGAGGGGAGACCTCCACAGGATACTGGGTAATAAACGTGGGTTGAATAAGGAGTTTCTCGCAGAGTTCTTCGAAGATCATCGTGATGAGCTTGCCTCTTGTCTCCTTTTCCGCCCCCTCAATTTCAAGGCCTTTCGCAAAAGAAATGAGCGCCCCCATATCCTTTGCCTCCTCAAGGTCAAAACCGCCGAACTCCTTCAAGGCATCCACCATGGTGATCTTCCGCCACGGCGGGGTAAAATCGATTTCCTGTTCGCTATAAATCACTTTATAGGAGCCGAAGAGTTCATACACGAGAGAGGATATCATATCCTCGGTAAGGGCCATGTTATCCTCATATGTGGCATAGGCCTGGTAGAATTCAACCATGGTGAACTCCGGGTTATGCCGTACTGAGATGCCTTCATTCCGGAAATTCCTGTTCAGTTCAAAGACCCTTTCAAGGCCCCCGACTACAAGCCGCTTCAGGTATAATTCAGGGGCAACCCTGAGATAGAGGTCCATTCCGAGGGCATTGTGATGGGTGACAAAGGGTTTTGCCACAGCACCTCCGAGAATAGTGTGCATCATAGGCGTCTCCACCTCGATGAAATCCCTTTTGGCAAAATAATTTCGTATAAAGGCAATGATTTTTGCCCTTTTTATGAACACATCCTTAACCCGGTCATTCACGATCAGGTCAAGGTATCTTTTTCTGTAGCGTTCTTCCACATCCTTGAGACCATGCCATTTTTCAGGCAGGGGCTGGAGAGATTTGGTAAGAAGTTTTATCTCTTCAGCAAGGATTGTCAGCTCACCGGTCTTTGTCTTGAAAACCCTGCCCGTCACCCCGATGATATCAGCAATATCGAACTTTTTGAAGACATCATAGGCAGGTGTTTTGAGGATGTCTTTTCTCGCGTAGAGCTGAATCCTGCCTTTCCGGTCCTGGATATGCAGAAAGGTGCTCTTGCCGAAATCCCTGAAGGCCATGATCCGACCGGCCACCGATACCCGCTCCTCTATTTTTTCCAGCTCATCATGGTCTAAGGCGCTGAATCTCTCCTCCACATCAAGGGTCGTAGCATAGGGGCCCCTGTCCTGGGGATAGGTCTCAATACCAAGTTCCCTCAGCTGTTTCTCTTTTTCTTTTCTCACTGCTACCAGTTCGTTTACAGGTTCCATGTCCTTCCTCCTATATCTCCACTATAACATCATAATCGAGGGTTTTCACTATTTTACCTTCCCTGATCTCTCCGATTTTGCCCTCGCCTTTTATAAAGGCTATCCCGTCAATATCCGGGGCCTGGATGAGGAGCCTCCCTGTTTTGTGTTCTTCTTCCTCGCCCTCAATAATTACCTTCATGGTCCTTCCTACGAGCCGCGCAAGGCGTCTCTTCGAAATTTCCTGCTGTATTTCCATGATTTTATTATATCTTTCCTGTTTGACACCCTTTTTTATATGCCCTTTCATTGTTGAGGCACGGGTACCCTCTTCCTTTGAGTAGGTAAATGCGCCCAAGGCGTCAAACTCCCATTTTCGAATGAATGCGCAGAGATTGAGAAAATCCTCTTCCGTCTCACCAGGAAATCCGATAATCAGGGTGGTTCTAAGGGTCATATCGGGCAGTTTTGTCCTCATCTCCAAGAGGAGCCTTTCAAGTTGCTCCTTTGAATGCCCTCTACCCATACGGTTCAGGATCGAATCTTCCGAATGCTGTATGGGCATGTCCATATAGGGTATGATACGCTCTTCCCTGCCCATGATATCAAGGAGTTCCCCGTCTATACCCCTGGGGTGCATATAGAGAAGCCGTATATAATAATCGCCTTCTACGGCGAGTAGTGATGTCAGAAGCTCTTTGAGGTTTGTGCCCGAACCTTTCCCATAGGCCGTAATATCCTGGCCTATGATGTTGATCTCCCTGAAGCCCTGCCCAACAAGCCACTTAAATTCCTCTTTTACGTTCTCCGGGCTTCTGCTTGTCAGGGGTCCCCGGATATACGGTATGGTACAGTAGCTGCACCTGTTATCACAGCCCTCCTGTATCTTCAAATAGGCAGAAGGGATGCTCGTCAGCACCCGTCTCGGAAAGGTCTCAGCAAAAGCACCCTCCTTCAGAAGGATGCCCTTGCTGTCAATCAGGCGGCCAATATCACCATAGGATGTCCTGCCCACAAAGAGATCAACCTCAGGGAGCAGTTCTTGTAAACTGTCCTTATAACGCTCTACAAGACAGCCCGTCACTACCAGCTTTCTCCCCATGGACTCCGCAATCTGTGCCTCTTCAAGGACGGTTTCAATAGATTCCTTTGCTGCATCTGCAATAAAGGCGCAGGTATTAATGATTATTGTGTCGCAATCCTCTGAAAGGCTGTGGCCTTCCTGCTCCAGCTTATGAGCGATATATTCGGATTCCACAAGATTTTTCGGACATCCGAGACTGACGATCTTAAACTTCAACCTGCACACTCCTTTTCAACGGATCTAACGCATTAGTATGCACTTCTCAGCGCACTCCGGTCTGTTATTACCGGTACACCCTGCGCCAATACCCACTTTATGGCAGAGAAGCGCATCGTATTTCAACGGGTCTTCCGGGCAGGCCCCTTTCAGGACATCGGTAATCTCCCGGGCTGCATTCCATGAGGGGCTCCGCCTCTTTGTCCACCCACAACACCTGCCTATCTTGAAAAGATGGGTATCAAGAGGCACCACAAGGTCTTGCGGGTCCATGAATTCCCACAGCCCTGCATCAATCTCGTCCTTCCTCACCATCCACCTCAGGTAGAGATGCCACCGCTTCAAAGGGCTTGCGATGAGGGGCTTCGGAAAGAAGAAAGTCAGTGTATCACCCTCTATTGGAAGATGATTCCTCAAGGACCATATGGCCTTTCTTGTGTCACCTTTATAATATACCTTATATAATGCTCCCAAGCTACCGTATTTATTGTAAATATAACTCATTACCTCAAACAGAAGGATAATTTCGTCGGTCTTCTGGAATCTATAGTACAGGCCATTGAGCGCCTTCCAGTTGCCCTCCCTTATGAATTGCTCGGGGCTATCCCCCATCCGCTCAAAGAGGTCTCTGAGAAACCGCTTCATTACCTCAATCTTTCCATATGCAAACTGAGAGGCAAAAAAACCTGCGATCTCTTTGTCTCCCCTCTCCCGGTAATGGTGGAGGAATTCCACAGGGTCATCCTCTATGATCCTTACGAGGCTGTTTTTCTCTCTCTGATAAATCTCTTCGAGGTTAATGTGACCTTCCCTGACAATACAGAAGTCTCTCTTTCCACTCCTTTATCTGGCCGCTGAAAATCAGCCCTGTCTCTTCACGAGCGCCTTCCCATTCCTCCCATGCCTCAACATTCGGCTCACAGCCGTCACCGGTAATACCCATCTCTTTTAGACGGTTCTCGATCTTTTCCCGGATAATTGTCTCTTTCTTTTTCAGTTCCCTGGAAAAGTTCATTACTATCCCCTCAAATTCTTTAATAAAAGAATCATACGGGCTACCCCCCATGATCTTTAAAAGGGCAAGGAGTCCGGCATTGTCTTTCGTAATATCAATCTCTTCAAAAAGGGCTTCTGTAAGTACCCTCTTTTTAATGCTTTGGTCCCCTGCTATCTCATCAAGCTCATCCATGGCCCGGTTCGTCTCAATCATGCCTTCGCAATATCGTCTCAGGATCGCCCTGACCCTGTTTTCCGTCTCTTTTATCTGAAAGGCCTTCTTCTCCTCTTCATCCATGACGAGATTTCTGGTCCTCTCCATTGCCAACTCAATTGCACTCTTTATCTCGGCCATTTTTTTTCAACCAATGATCGCCGCAACACCTGTCAGGGCTGCTCGCGAACGGTCTCCCTCCTGTTTTTCAGTCTGTGAACTCTACAGGGTATCCATCTGCCTTGTCATATTTTTGAGGACTATATTCTACAACAAGGGAGTCCTCCAATCCATAGAAGATATGGGCACATCGGGGCTCGACACGGAGCTTATCCCCTCTTTCAAGGACATGCTCCTCCCTCAACGATGTATCCATGTCGAGAAAGACCGCACGGAGCCTGCCTTTCACTACATAGAAGAACTCGTCTTTCATGTGATGAACATGACTGCCCCTGGTAAAACCCTCATTCAATTCAAAACATGCGAGGTGCCAGATCTCCTGCATATAGGAAATCTGGACAAACTCCCCTTTCTCCTCTGTCCACCTTTTTGCCCCCTCAATCTCTTTTGTTTCAGCCAGCTTCTCGATGGTTACCTTAGACATTATACGCTCCATTCATGTTATCTTCCCCAGAAAGTCTATATATTAGCAGATATGGCCCCGGCCTGCAACGTTCAGGGAGACAGCAGAGCTTCTTTTCCCTGTAATTCCTTGCAATCCCGCTTCCTCTTTGATAACATTAGGAAAAGCAAAACCGGGGGCAAGAAAAGACAGGCGATTCAGTACCTTGCCCTGCATAGCGTGCTCAAGCCCCGGCAATAAATGGATCAGGAATGAGAAAATGGCCAGTAACGGCAATAACGTGAATAATGACAAATCCCTTGAATCGTGGATATGGGATGCGGCATGCAGCATCAGGGGCGCGAAAGAGGCCTCCAAATATAAGGATTTTATCCTTCCTCTTATATTTGTAAAGCGGCTCTGCGATGTCTTTGATGATGAACTGAACCGGATCGCAAAGAATGTCGGCACCCGCAAAAAGGCATTTGAGCTGGTCAAGCTCGATAAGGGTCTTGTACGGTTCTATCTGCCCCTCAGGCCGGAAGACCCCGAAGAGCCGGTCTGGTCGGTCATTCGCAGGCTCTCGGACACAATCGGCCTCACACTCACCACATACCTTCGGGGCATCGCAAAAGAGAACCCGGACCTGTCAGGCATCATCGACCGGGTGGACTTCAATGCCACAACCCACGGACAGCGCGATATCGACGATGACCGTCTGAGCAACCTCATCGAAAAGATCAGCATGAAGCGGCTTGGTCTTACCGACGTGGAAGCAGACATCATCGGTCGCAGTTACGAGTATCTCATCCGTAAATTTGCGGAAGGGAGCGGCCAGAGCGCCGGTGAGTTCTATACGCCGAAAGAGGTAGGTATGGTCATGGCAAAGATCATGGACCCTGAACCGGCCATGGAGATTTACGACCCCTGCTGCGGCTCAGCGGGGCTACTCATCAAATGTCAGCTTGCCCTTGAAGAAAAGATGAGCCTCCGGTCCAAATCCAAATACGCGCCCCTTAAACTTTACGGTCAGGAATATACGCCGGAAACATGGGCTATGGCAAATATGAATATGATCATCCACGATATGGAGGGCGAGATAGAAATCGGGGATACCTTCCGAACTCCGAAATTCCGAAAGGAGAACCGCCTTCGGACCTTTGACCGGGTCGTGGCAAACCCCATGTGGAACCAGAGCTGGTTTACTGAGAAAGATTACGATAACGATGAACTGGACCGGTTTCCGAAGGGCGCAGGATATCCCGGCAATAAGGCAGATTGGGGATGGACACAGCATATCCTTGCAAGCCTCAGCGAAAAAGGACGTGCCGCCGTAGTCCTCGATACAGGCGCTGCCTCGCGGGGCTCGGGTAACGCCGGCACCAATAAAGAGAAGGAGGTGCGCAAGTATTTTATAGAGAATGATCTCATCGAAGGGGTTATCTACCTGCCTGAAAACCTTTTCTACAACACCAGCGCGCCTGGTATTATCATTTTTCTCAATAAGGCAAAACCGAAAGAGAAAAAAGAGAAATACTTCCTCCTTAATGCAGCAAGGGAATTCGCCAAGGGCGACCCCAAGAACTACATAACCGACGACGGTATTGAACGAATTGCAGCGACATTCAGGGCATGGCGTGAAGAAGAGAAATTCAGCAGGATTGTCGATAAGGCGGAGATTGCCCGGAACGATTACAACATCTCCCCCAGCCGTTACATTCACACAGCAGACGGTGAGGAATACCGGCCCATCGCGGAGATTGTGGAGGAATTGAATGCCCTCGAGGAAGAGGCAAAAGTGACCAATGCAGCCCTCAAGGCCATTCTTGCGAGGATAATCTTATGACAAAGAAGGTATCTGCCAAAAAGCAAGGCACATTACGTCTTGAATTCTACCAGTCTATTACGGAGATCCTTCAGAATGCCCGGCGCAATGCCTATAGAGCCGTCAATTTCACTATGGTCGAGGCTTACTGGAATGTTGGAAAAATGATCGTTGAGGAAGAACAGCAGGGGAAGGCTTCAGCCGGGTATGGTGAGGCTTTGGTAAGTAACCTTTCAGCAAGGCTGACCAATGATTTCGGCAAGGGCTTCAACGTTTCCAATGTCTTTGCATTCAGACAATTCTACCTTTCATTTTCAATATTCCGCGCAGTGCGCGGAATATCTGCCGACGATATGCAACAGGATACCGGGAATCCAACATCAATTCTCTCCTCACTACGTAGAGAATTGACATGGACCCATTACCGCCTGCTCATCCGGGTAGAAAAGGAAAAGGCACGGGAATGGTACATGAATGAGGCTGCAGACCAGAACTGGAGTACACGGGCTCTGGAGCGGCAGATCAACTCCCTCTACTACGAGCGCCTCATTATGAGCAAGGACAAGGCCCCTGTAATGGAAGAGATGCGGGAAAAGACAGCGCCTTTTGCGCCTGCGCCCGAAGATTTCATCAAAGACCCCTATGTCCTTGAGTTTCTCGGCCTGCCCGATGTCCGCCAATTCCGCGAATCCGAACTGGAACAGGCTATTGTCGATAAGCTCCAGGCCTTCATGCTCGAACTGGGGCGGGGCTTTGCCTTTGTGGCACGGCAGAAGCACATCAGCACCGAGACAAAGGATTTCTTTGTTGATCTCGTGTTCTACAACTATATCCTCAAATGTTTTGTCCTAATTGACCTCAAGACCGGCGAACTGACCCATCAGGACATAGGGCAGATGGACATGTACGTCCGTCTCTACGAGGACAAACTTAAAGGCCCTGATGACAACCCCACCATCGGCATAATCCTTTGCACGGAGAAGGATGCCACTGTAGTCAAGTATTCGGTACTCAAAGAAAATAAGCAACTCTTCGCTTCGAAATACAAGCTCTATTTGCCTACTGAGCAGGAGCTGATCGAGGAGATTGAGAGGGAAAAGGCGTTGATAGTGAGGGAGCGGGGGATAGGGTATGGAGGAAAGACAGGGTTATGAGCGTCTATAGTCGAAATGTTCACGGTTGTCCAGACATCGCTTCCGGGCTCGAAGCAAAGAGGTGGCTGCCGGAGCGCTGTTTTGCTCCCTGCTTCGCTGCGCTTTCTTACCCATGCACGATTCACTTGTGCTCAGTTCTCAAACTCGCCACTGGGCTCGAACATGAGAACTGGCCTGAACGCGGCCTGGCCGCAGTCCCGCTCCAGTTCATCGGCAGGGTACCCAAGAAATGCTCGAAGGCGCGACTCGCAAAAAGCTCCCTCCGGCAGCATGAACACATGGAAATTATCAATTTTGAGGCAAAGATAGGATAATGTCAACCCCGGACATGAGTGATTGGACGTCGATCGAGTTCCCCCTAACGATCCGGAAAATCAAGATCGGAAGGAAAAATCAAATTCTTGCTTCCGAAATTATGTCTTCTGGACGTTATCCAGTTGTTGACCAAGGACAAGGCTTCATTGCTGGGTATACAAATGCAGATCAAAAAGTTATTTGCAATGATCTTCCGCTTGTGGTTTTTGGGGACCACACACGCTGTGTAAAATATGTTGACTTCCCATTTGTCCTGGGTGCAGACGGTACAAAGGTTTTCAAGCCTAATGAAGATTTGTTTGACCCTAAGTTTTTTTATTATGCACTCATGAATGTAAAGCTTCCAAATCGTGGATATAATCGGCACTTCACGCTTTTAACAGAAAGAAGTATTCCACGGCCCGACATGGATGAGCAGCGAAAGATTGCAGCGGTGCTGGGGATGGTGCAGCGGGCTATTGAGGAACAGGAGCGGCTGCTTCGGCTCACCACGGAACTGAAAAAATCTTTCCTCCACAAGCTTTTCACCGAAGGTCTTCGTGGCGAACCGCAGAAGATGACAGAAATTGGCCCAGTGCCGGAGAGTTGGGAGATTACTGAACTTGGAAGGGTTGTTGTTCTTTTTGGAGGATATGCCTTTAAGTCTGACGAGAGTATCCCCTCATCCAATACTCAATTGGTTCGGATGGGAAACCTTTACCATAATAAACTCGATTTGACGAGGAGCCCTATCTTTTATCCAGAAGATTTTGCCCAGAAATACCCTCGATTTGTTTTGAAACCAGGTGACCTGATCATGTCTCTTACTGGTACTAGCGGAAAGGAAGACTATGGATTCACCGTTGAAATTGGGTCCATTGCTAAAACATTATTGCTCAACCAACGGATTGTGAGGATTGACCCTATTTCAGAACAGTTAAGTAAAGACTTCCTTTTTTATTTCCTATTGTCTCGGCAGTTTCTCGATCATCTATATCCAACCGCTAAAGGAATGAAGCAGGCCAATCTTTCAACATATGCTATGAAAACGTTGAAGATTCCAATGCCAACTATTGATGAGCAGAAGGAAATCCCAAATGTCTTAAGGATTCTCGATCGGAGAATTGATTTTCACCAGAAACAATCAACTATTTATGCCTCCCTTTTCCGCACCCTCCTCCACCAGTTGATGACCGCACAGATTCGGGTTTACAATCTTGATATATCTGAGATAGAAATAAACTGTGAAGAAGAGATGGGAACATAATGCTTATAGTGAGGTTTCGACATAAATCGAGCTTGCAAGGCAAGGAATGTATTTTCATTCCCGTTAGTTATCAGATATAATGAAAATGAGGTGCATATGATGGAACAGGCATTATCGCGTGAGTCAATTCTCAATACACTGAGAAGGAATAAGGCAAAGATCCTAAAGGAATTTCCCGTAAAGCGGCTTGCCCTTTTCGGCTCTGTAGTGCGTGGCGAGCAGACCGACCTGAGTGATATCGATATCCTTGTTGATGTGGACCCCTCCATCGGTCTAAGATTTGTAAACCTTGCAGACAGTCTCCAAGAGATGCTTCAACACAAAGTTGATCTTGTGTCCCGGAGAGGTCTTAAGCCGTCGCTTCTCAAGGTGATTGAAAGGGAGTGCATCGATGTCTAAGCGCGATCCATTTTAGAAATGCCCAAACCCACCGAACATAAAACCGTCCAGACCCGCATCCTGAAATATGCCCAGGAGATCGGCTGGACATATGTGTCCCGCGATGAGGCGGAGAGGCGGCGGGGGTTTGACCCGACAGGTGCGACGCCGGAAGAGCGTAGCCGGAGCGGCTCCCTCTATTTCGATGACCTCCTTTTTGCGAAGGTAAAGGTATTCAACCCCAGATACATGGAGGCTGAAGGGGCGCTGCTGGGGCAGTTCCGCCATATTCATGCCGATGTCTACGGTAATCGGGAGTTCATTAATCTTCTCCGCAATAAGGGAAAATTCTATTGTGCAGAGGAAAAACGCGAACTTGATCTTATGCTCATCAACTACGATGAGCTTTCGAAGAACGTTTATGAAGTGACTGAGGAATTTTACTGGCACAACGGGCACTACGGCAACCGGGAGGATGTGGTCTTTCTCGTGAACGGCATCCCTGTCATTGTCATCGAGTGCAAGAATGCCAACAAGGATGAGGCTATCGCGCTCGCCATAGACCAGATCAGGCGCTATCATACGGAAACGCCTGAATTCTTAGTGCCCCAGCAGATATTTATTGCAACAGAGGCTATCGGCTTCTCCTATGGCGTTACCTGGAATGTGGTACGCCGGAACATCTTCAACTGGAAGTCGGAGCACACAGGCAGGCTTGAAGAGAAGGTGAAGACCTTCTTCCACATCCCCCATGTATTGAGATTCCTGAAAGATTACATTGTCTTCGCAGAAAAGGAAGAGGAGCTGCAGAAATATATCATGGCCCAGCACCAGGTAACGGCCATTGAGCGTGTCATCGGCCGCGCCCATGATCCGGCGAGGCGGCGGGGCCTCATCTGGCATACGCAAGGGAGCGGCAAGACCTACACAATGATCAAATCCGCTGAACTCCTTTTCAGGGCATATGAATCGTACAAGCCCACGATCCTCATCATGATCGACCGCAACGAACTGGAAGACCAGATGCTCAAGAATCTCACATCACTGGGCCTTCACAATGTGGAACAGGCCGACAGTATTGTGAGGCTCAACAACCTCCTGAAAAGCGACTATCGGGGCATCATCGTCACCACCATCCACAAATTCCGCGACATGCCTGCTGACATCAATACACGGACCAACATCTATGTCCTTGTTGACGAGGCCCACCGCACCACAGGGGGTGACCTGGGCAATTTCCTCATGGCAGGCCTCCCCAATGCTACCTACATTGGCTTTACGGGTACGCCCATAGACAAGACCGCATACGGGAAGGGCACATTCAAAACCTTCGGTATTGAAGATGATAAGGGCTATCTCCACAAATATTCCATTTCGGAAAGCATTGAGGACGGCACCACCCTGCCCCTTTTCTATAACCTCGCGCCCAATGAAATGCTGGTGCCCCATGAGATACTCGATAAAGAATTCCTCTCCCTTGCGGAGGCTGAAGGTGTTTCCGACATTGAAGAATTGAACAAGATACTCGAAAGGGCCGTAAATCTGAAAAACTTCCTCAAAGGAACGGAGCGTATCGACAAGGTCGCCCGATACGTTGCCGACCATTTTCGCGAGAATGTGGAGCCATTGGGATACAAGGCATTTCTTGTTGGTGTTGACCGTGAGGCCTGCGCCTTTTACAAGAAGGCCCTCGATAAATATCTGCCCGCCGAATACTCGGAGGTCGTCTATACGGGCACCAATAATGACTCGGCGCTCCTCAAGGAGTTCCATCTCGACACGAAAAAGGAAAAGCAGATCAGGAAGGACTTTACAAAGTTCGGTCAGTTCCCGAAAATCCTCATTGTCACAGAGAAGCTTCTTACCGGCTATGACGCGCCTATCCTCTATGCCATGTACCTCGACAAACCCATGCGGGATCACACCCTCTTGCAGGCGATCGCCCGGGTGAACCGGCCTTATGAGCATAATCCCCCCTCACCCCCCTTTATCAAAGAGGGGATGGAAAGATTGTCCATTGAAAACGAGGAAATGAGAAAGCCCCATGGCTTTGTCCTTGATTTCGTGGGTATCTTCGGCAAACTTGAAAAGGCACTCGCCTTTGACAGCGATGAAGTGAACGCCATTGTGAAAGATATTAACCTCCTGAAGTCGCTCTTCGAGAGCAAGATGAAGGAGAAGGCCCCGCCATACCTGGCTCTAATCATACATAATTTTGATGATAAGGATGTGGACACCCTCATTGAACACTTCCGCGACAAAGAGAGGCGCAAGGAGTTTTTTAAGGAATATAAGGAAATCGAAATGCTCTACGAGATTATCTCGCCGGACCGGTTCCTGCGGCCCTTTCTCGATGACTATGCCACGGTCAGCGCCATATATAATGTAGTACGCAGATCCTACGCAAAAAAGGTTTACATAGACAGGCTTTTTCAGAGAAAAACAAACGAGTTGGTCCAGAAATATATCGGCTCAATGCCCATTCCCGATATAAACGACTACGTGGAGATTGACAACAGGACCATCGGGCTGATAAAGGACAGGAAAGGTACAGATGCCACAAAGGTCATTAACCTGATAAAAAGCATTGAAAAGGCCGCTGAGGAACAAAGCGACGATCCCTACCTTATCGCCATGGCTGAAAGGGCCAGGGCTGTGCAGGAGGGCTTCGAAAACCGCCAGAAAGAGACCGTTGAGTGCATCGCTGAATTGCTCAATGAGGTTGAGAAAAATGAGGAGCGGAAGAAGGAACAGGCAGAAAAAGGTTTCGACGGTTTAACCTTCTTTGTCTACCGGACCCTCCTTGATGGAGACTTGAAGAATGCCGAGGCAGTGAGTAAAAAGGTGAAAGAGGCGTTCATTGAAAATCCCTACTGGAGGAAAGGCGGGAAGGACCTGCGGGAGTTAAGGAAAATGATGACCTTTGCTATGTGCGCAGAGGAAGATGATTTCTATAAGGTGACACGGATTGTAGATAACCTGCTCACCCTATTGGAAAAGGCATACAAAATATAATGGCAACCATGAAAAGCAAGGAAGAGTTCAAGGTGCGTGTGCACGAATGGGCGCTGAAACTCAATGCTGATATTCAGTCTCTGACCGTTCGGCCCATGAAAACAAAATGGGCATCATGCACTACAAATGGGCGGCTGACCTTCAACACCCAGCTTCTCGATATGGAAAAGGGGCTTGTCGACTATGTAATTGTCCACGAGATGCTCCACTTCTCTGTGCCTAATCACGGAAAACTCTGGAAAAGCCTCATGCGCGCGCATCTGGGAAACTATGAAGCCCTGGAAGCAAAGCTAAACGAGAGGGCTGTGGAATCAACTACCCCGCAGCAGAGCTGCGAGGTATCTATTGATTGAGAGACCCCCTGAAACATTAAAGGAGAAGAGAATGACAGAAGACAACATACAACGGATTATTTCAGCATTAGACCATTTTGACGGAACATACAAACGGGCGGAAATGGAGGAGGCCCTTACCCTTAAAGACGAGATAACCCCCCATCTGATTCGCATTCTTGAGGACCTTGCTGCGGACCCACGGGAGTATGCGGCGAAAGAGCACTATGCAAACGTCTATGCAGCGGCGCTCCTCGGATATTTTCAGGAGCCAGGAGCACACCTGCCGATTATCCGCGCCTTCTGCATCAATAAAGAAGAGAGGGAGGAACTCTGGGGGGATATGGTAACGGAAACGCTCCCGGCCCTGCTCTTTTTAACATGCGGCGGCTCTCTTGAGGCTATCAAAAATCTGGTTCTCAATCGGGAAACCTATGAATTTGTGCGCAGTTCAGCCGTCGAAGCCCTTACTTACGCAGTGGCGCGAGGAGTAGTCAACCGTGTAGAGATAATCGACTTTTTTTCAGGTCTCTTTACCGGCACGGAAGCCGAAGGAGACTCCTATTTTTGGTGCTCCCTTGCCAGCGCCCTTACTAACCTTCATCCGGGAGAGGCTTTGGAAATCATCCGTAACGCCTATGATGATGATCTTGTCCATGAGGGCTATATCAGGCTAAAGAGAATCGAAGAAGAGGCGGCCATGGACAAGGAAACCGTGCTCAATCAATTCAGAGTAAGAGTCGATAGAAGAATCTATTCCAACATTCACAGCTATCTTTCGTGGTTTGCATGTTTTAGAGAAAATGAAGACAGCGGTCATACGCTGCCGGGCAAAAAACAGTTGAAAACTCATAAAAACAAGAAAACCGTCAAAAAAACCAAAAAGAAGATTACAAGTGCATCCAGGAAGAAAAACAGACGGTGATGGGTCAAATGTGATCGAATATACCGCAAAATAAGGGGGCAATCGTAACTCACGGGACAAATCTGTTGAAAAGTAAGGCCAAATCATTGTACCTTTAATATAAGAAAAACCACAGGAGAGGCTATGAAGTATCCTATCACCAGAGAAGGCTATGAAAATCTCAAGAAAGACCACGAATTCATGCTGAATACCAAACGGCCAAGAATCCTTAAGGCCATTGAAGAGGCGAGAGCCCATGGAGACCTTTCCGAAAACGCCGAATATGATGCAGCAAAGGAGGAGTATCAGTTCCTTCAGAAAAAGCTGGCCGAGATTGAGGAGATGCTGAAGAATTCAGAGATAGTGGAAATAAAAAGAGGAGATGGCGACACCGTGGAATTCGGATACAATGTCGCATTAAAAAACCTCGACACTGACGAAGAAGTCATATATCAAGTCGTGGGACCTTATGAATCAGATATACAAAAAGGCATGATATCCATGACTTCTCCTCTCGGCAGGGCTCTTATGGGTAAGTCTGTTGGAGATGAGGTCAACTTTTCCGCACCTGGGGGCAAAAGAACTTACGAAATAGTAAAAATAAGCTGAGAGCGGTTTACAAGCCCGAATATCCCTCCTTTATATTTGCATTGACAAGTACGGTTCATTTTACTACCCTTCAATAGAGATCCAGAAAACAGGTAGACCATGGAGGTCCGTATGAAGCAGGAAACAACCCTTGGGATGGACGAGAGCATCGAGGCATTACTCTGCTACAGCTTCGGTTGGGTTACAGGCATCATTTTTCTCGTTATGGAGAAAAACAGCCTATTTGTAAGGTTTCACGCAATGCAGTCGCTGGTTACTTTTCTGGGTTTATCGATTATAATGGTTGTCCTTGGCACAATACTACCCTATTTTGGATTTGTCATTGCATCCTTTTTGTGGCTGGCTGGTGTTGTTCTCTGGATTATCCTGATGTTGAAGGCTTACAAGGGGGAATGGTTCCGGCTCCCTGTGATCGGTGACTTTGCCTATAACTTCGTAGAAAAGGGACCCGGCGCAACGACAGATTCCCATCAGGGTTACGCACAGCCGGGAACACCTTTTGAACCAAAAGACGGCATTATATTCTGCCGCCAGTGCGGGGCCCAGGCAAAGGGGGACGCGCGCTTTTGCGAACAGTGCGGCACACTCCTGAAAAAAGAATAATAAAGGCAGTGGATAGTGGATAGTAAAAGGCCGGGCGCAAACCCGGCCTTTTACTTGGTTTTTATTGTTATCTCACAAGATTAGAAAGCACCAGAACTGTTGCATAGGGGAAGAGCATCAGGATTATCATCGAGATTACATAGGAAGGCAGGTAGTAGGCGCTTCCTTTAAACACGGTTCCGATAGGAATATCCTTCGCCATTCCGGCAACCACATAGCAGCAGATACCGACAGGAGGCATGATCGACCCCATGGTAGTCACAATGCAGATCATCTGGCCAAACCATATAGGGTCATATCCCATAGCCATGACAATAGGGTAGAATATGGGGAGCGACACAAGGAGAAAGGCAAGGGCATCCATAACGCAGCCGCCGATGATGTAACAGAGAATGATGATCCATAAAAGCATCCAGTTCGGCAGAGCGAGGGAGCTGATATAGTTTGCCGCTTCAAAGGGCAGTCTTGTAACTGCAAGGAAACGGCTGAACAACACTGCCCCTGCTACAATCATAAATACAAGACATGAGATGCGGAGCGTATCTACTATTGACGCCTTAAAGCTCTTCCACGACATCTTTCTTCTGATGAGACACAGGATAAGGGCAATGGCGCAGCTTGCAGCAGCCGCTTCAGTTGCAGTCACGACACCGGTGAAGAGGGCATACATAATGATTGCAAAGAGGATGAAGATGTCGAGAAGATCAGGAATGGCCTTTATTCTTTCCATCCAGGTGCTCTTTGGTCCTTTTGGGCCCCAATCAGGATGACGCCAGCAGATATAAAACACCGTTGAGGCTATTAAGATGGTGAGTATCGCACTTGGTATTACATTCCCGAAGAAGAGTTTTCCGATTGATTGACCTGTGTAAATTCCATATACGACAAGCACAAGGCTTGGCGGGATAAGGACGCCGAGGGTCGCACCGGCAGCGACCGCGCCCGCATTGAGCTGGGGGTGGTAGTTGTATTTTTTCATTTCCGGTATTGCAATAGTGCTCATCGTGGCAGCAGTCGCGGTATTGGAACCGCTTATGGCGGAGAAGATTGCACTGGCCATGATTGTGGTAATGGCAAGACCTCCTTTATAATGGCCGAACCATTTGTAAGTAGCATTGTATAAGCCGTTGTTGTAGCCACCGTAATGTGCGAACTCGCCAACAAGGATAAACATGGGTATGACGGTAAGCCCATAGCTTGAAAAGATATTCCAGAGGTCTGTCCCGATCATGCCGAGGGCTGCCTCAAAAGATGTCACATAGGCAACTCCAAGAAATCCGATAATGGCCATGACAAAACCGGCCGGTATCTTGAGCAAAAACAGCACTGCAAACATAATAATAATTCCGAAAACGCCAACAATTGGACCATCCATCCCTATGCCTCCTCTCTGAACATTTTTTTCAGGAAATCAACAAATGCCGTGAAGCTCAACATGGCAAACCCTGTAGCCACGGCAAAGACAAAGGGGTAAAAGGGAATTTTCAGTGTCTCCGACACTTCCCGGGATTCGATGATCTTTATTCCCCAGATGTATATCTGCCAACATACAATGCCGAAAAAGACCATTATGACGATGTCAGCTATAGTCTCTATGACATCCTGGACTTTCTTTGGAAAATGATCAGTAAGAATATCTACCACAATATGGCCCTTCCTTTTCTGGGTAAAACCAAGGGCAAAGGCGATTACCACTGCCCCAAGAAAGGATACGATTTCATAAGCGCCCCTGTAAGGCATACCGAATATTCTTAAAACCACGTTCCCCGTAGCAAGGAGCATAAGGGCCATCACTGCAATACCGCCGAGGATTACCAGGATCTTGTTAAGAAAAACATTAATCGCATCAAGATGCTTCATCATTACCTCCCCGCTTGGGCAAGATCATACGCATGTTGCTTGCACAGATACGGAAAGACCCCTGTGATCAAAGAGGCGCCTTTCCGTATCTTCTATCAATATTATTTGGTTTTCTCGTATTTTGCTTTTAATGAATAGATATCTTTAACGATCTGATCTCCGGGGAGACCCGCTGCATTCGTTTTCTTGATGTATGCATCGATAATGGGTTTCATAAGTTTCGGTATCTCTGCGGTGTCGCTTTTTGGAAGTTCAAAAATCTGAAAATCCTTATACTTCTCCTTTGACCAGGCGAGGGCATCTTTCACATGGTTATCCACGTAGTTGCCTGTCCATTCGGCCTGCTCACGCCTCATATCATCGAAGACCTTCTTTACATCTGCGGGCATGGCATCCCATTTGCCTTTATTCATGACAACAGCAAATGAAACAACCTGTAGATTCAGAAGCGTTGCATAGGGTGTGTAGGCTGCATAGTTGAAGTCTTTGAGGACTTCCATTGAAGAAAAGCTGCCCTTCACAACACCCTTCTGGAGTGCCTCGGGTGTATCGGACTGGGGCATAGCGATAGGGCTGCCACCCAAGTTTTTCAAAACATCCACGGAAGTACCTGCAACTCGTATTTCCATACCCTTAAGATCTTTCAAGGACTTTACCGGTTTGCTTGTCATCAGGTTTGCCGGTGGACAGGTAAAGAGGGTCAGCAGCTTCACCTTCTCAAATTCTTTGGCCTTATATTTTTCAATAAGATCGAAAAGGACAAGACTCGCTACCCGTGCGCTCGAAAACCCTACCGGTAGATCGACTGCCTCTGAGATGGGGAAACGGCCCGGCTGATAGCTCATGGCAAAGTTACCGATATCAGCCATTCCGGAAATAACACCATCAAAGATGTTTTTTGCCGGGAGGAGCGTGCCGCCCGGGAAGGTCTGCACCTTCACCTTGCCGTTGGTCCTTTTTTCTACTTCCTTTGCCCAGCGTTCCATCTGGACACATGGAAAGGTAGTAGAAGGCGGAAAATTTGCATATTTCAGCGTGATTGTTGCCTGACTCTGTGCATTCCCCGGAAGAACAATGTGTGTACACAGAAGAAGGACAACGGCTAATAAAACCAGTACACTTTTCTTTGCATTCATAACAACCCCCTGTTATTTATTATCAGCCTTCACGAGGCTGTCGTACCCTCAAATTCCATCTTTTCGTAAAAAACAGGTTACAGCCGGCTAATATTAACGTCACGATATCCGCCATGCTGATTCCACTTTATCACAATCCGAAAAACTTGACAAATAAATATTGCATCTTATATATGTTGATTTATTCATCAGTATACAGTATACAGTATACAAGATGTCAACAAAAATATTATTGGCACGAGTAATCTTTGCATAGGCTGTGAATAAATCTAATTCCCCATAGCCCCGGCTTTTGGTTTGTGAGTGGGTTTTTGGCGGGTCAATGTAGTATCGCTATACTTAAGGCATCGTAACCTCCATGGTGAGCATGGTTGCAGGGGACCCCTTTCGATTGGTTCCAGCATCGAGACAAAAGAGTTCCCTCTTTCCTGTGTGCCGTGTGATCAGTTCCCTGATATCATCTGTGTCCTCCATATGCTATGGTGCATATTATGGACCATTGGCAGGCATTGAACGTATAAAATATTAAAATAACTAATGATGATAAATAATATTAAAAAAAGCTTGACAGAAAAATATAGGTATAATAATGTGTTATATAGATAATATGAACGATCGTTTATACATTATATGAATGATCATTCATAAAAAATAATTGGATGGTTATATGACATATCAAAAAAAATTAACTTCCTCTGAGAAAATATTAAAGTCAGCCACCAAGCTTTTTGTAAAAAAGGGTTACAACGGGGCATCCGTGGCAGGAATAATGAAAGCTGCCGGGCTTACGAGGGGAACCCTTTATTGCCACTTTAAAACTAAAGAACATCTTGCACGTGAAATCATCAAGCTCTTCGAAGAAAACTTTTTTAAAAAAATGGTTGCTTTCGTAGAAAAAGAAGGGGGGAGCTCGTTTAATAAAATTGAAAATATGATCCGCTTTGATATACGTTTTGCAGGAGAAAACCCTGAGCTTTGCCATTTCATGACATTGATCTCAGCCGAAATGTGTGGCTCCGGCGAGCGACTGGAACAATATTTAAAATCAGTCTACAAAAAATGGCGTGATTTTATTGCGGGGATTCTTGATGAAGGAAAAAAGAGTGGGGAAGTTCAGCGGGGGATTGATTCCCCTGTGCTCGCTCTCATTATTATGGGGGTTCATGATGGAGTCCTTCTGCACCTTAAGATGAATCGGGATATTACTGATTTATCCTCTTATACAAGATACTTCAGATATCTTTTGTTATACGGCATAAAGGGACAGGAATTGGCAGGAGTAATTGAAAAGTGAAGCTGCCGAAAACGGCAGGGTAAATAAATTTGCCATGGAGAACACAACGCGTATATCAACAAAAATCTTAGCAAAAGGGGGTTTAAAATGAAAAAAAGGTTGTTTCTTAGTGCAGTGGTCTGTATTTTAACGGTTCTTGCATCTTTTCTCATGTGTCAACCCGTGCAGGCACAGGATAAGTTGATCAAACTTAAATATGCAAACTTTATTCCCCCTGCTCACAAAAACGCAGTTTTATCCGAGCAGTGGTGTAAAGAAATAGAGAAGAGAACCAACGGGCGGGTAAAAGTTAGCCATTTCGGGGGTGGCACACTTGTGAGCGCTCCGCAGATATATGACAGCACGGTAAAGGGGATCTGTGATATCGGACATTCCGTTGTATCCTATACTGCGGGACGGTTTCCGCTGAGCGAAGTGTTGGATCTTCCCCTTGGCTACTCAAGTGGGGTTCAGGCAACAAGGCTCGCAAATGCTTTCTATAAGAAGTTTAAACCAAAAGAATTTGACGATACGGAAATACTCTATATGCATGCCCATGGTCCCGGCTATTTTCATACTAAAAAGGTAATAGCGAACGTTGAAGATATAAAAGGAATGCGAATCAAGTCGACTGGAATAAGTGCAAGAATTGTTCAGGCTATGGGCGGCGTCCCTGTAACAATGCCGATACCGGAGACATACGATGCCCTTCAGAAAGGTCTGGCGGATGGCGTGTTGCTCAATACCGATACGTTGAAGAGCCTCAGATTCGGCGACTACTGTCATTGCACCATAGAAAACAATGGTCTTGGATATACTATTTCCTTTTTCATTACTATGAACAAAGAAAAGTGGAACAGTTTGCCTCCTGACATTCAAAATATTTTCAGGCAGGTGAGCGCGGAATATGCCGAAAAGATGGGGCGAGCATGGGATGAGGCGGACAAAGAGGCAAAGGAGTTTGTAATGCAGAAAGGAGGACACAAGTTTGTAGTTGCCTCCAAAGAAGAAGTGGCAAGGGCTCGGGAAAAGGTGAAACCCATTGTTAACGATTATGTGCAAAAAATGAAGGCAAAAAACCTGCCCGGCGAAGATGCTCTCAAGTTCTGCCAGGATTGGCTTAAGGCAAATCCGTAAGATGCTGTTCCTATTTTCAAAGGTTTACAGAGTTTTTGAACATAAATAAGTTGGAGGAGCAGATGAAAGCATATATTACGGCTATTGCAAATATCAGTAAGGGTATGCAGTGGGTCGCAGGTGTGACGATGTGCGTGATAATGGCTGTAACGCTTGTAGACGTCATCATGAGGCCTTTAGGACACCCAATCGTTGGTGCTCTTGAGATCATCTCGTTTCTGGGAGCAATTGTCGTTGGGTTTGCCGTTCCCTATACGTCACTAACGAACGGTCATATATATGTGGATTTTCTGATCAACAGGTTTTCAAGTGACCGGAGGAACGTAATATTCGTAATCACACGAATTATGGGAATTTTTCTGTTTTTTATACTGGGCTGGTTCTTTTTTTCTATGGCGATGGATCTCTATATGAAGGGGGAGGTGAGCACAACGTTCAGGCTTCCCTTCTATCCCATCGCAGCCGGGCTTGGCGTAAGCTGCTTTGTCCAAGTTCTTGCGCTGACGTGTAACATAATAAAAACATACGGAGACGCTCATGAATGATGTTGCAATAGGGATCGTGGCCATAGCCATCCTGATGGCCCTGTTTCTAACCGGTATTGAGTTGGCTTTTGCCATGGCGCTTATAGGGTTTCTCGGCTATGCCTATCTCGTTTCATTTTCGGCGGCTTGTAACCTTCTTGCGAAAGATTTTTTTGAAACCTTCAGTTCTTATACGTTGACGGTGATACCCCTCTTTGTCCTTATGGGGCAGATAGCCTACAATTCAGGCACCGCAAAGCGGCTCTATGGGGCTGCATATAAGTTTGTCGGTCATGTGCCGGGTGGTCTTGCCATGACAACAGTGGTAGCCGCCACGCTCTTCAAGGCTATGTGCGGTTCTACCCTTGCCACGGCAGCTACCTTTGCCAGCCTTGCAGTTCCTGAGATGCAAAGGTATGGATACAGCAGGAAACTTTCCACCGGCATTGTGGCGTCAGTCGGAACCCTTGGGGTTATTTTCCCGCCCAGCATTACCCTTATTATCTTCGGTCTTATTGCGGAACAATCAATAGGACAGCTTTTTCTTGCGGGGATAATACCGGGTCTTATGATTTCCCTTTTCTTTATGTGCATCATCTATGGATGGGTAAAAATAAACCCTTCCATTGCCCCGAAGGCCGAGCGTTTTTCGTGGAAGGAAAGGATACGTTCCGTACCGGATCTGCTTTGGGTAGCCATTATCTTTACCGTCGTCATGGGGGGGCTCATGAAGGGGTTTTTTTCACCAACCGAGGCAGCAACTATAGGCACTGTCGCAGTCCTGATAGTTGCTTTCGGGAAAGAACATTTACCGTTCAAAAAGCTTATTATATCCTTTGATGAATCTCTCAGAACCGGCTGCATGGTTCTCACTCTCTTGGCCGGCTCCGCAGTGCTTGGTCACTTTCTTGCCATAACCGAGATTCCTATGATGGCAGCGGATTGGACCGCAGGCCTGTCCCTCAATAGGAATCTGATACTGATTTGTATCATGCTCATTTATCTAATAGGCGGATCTTTTATCGACGACCTCGCGTTCATGATACTGGCTACACCCATCTTTTACCCGGTTGTACAGAAGCTGGGTTTCGATCCCATATGGTTTGGCATAATGATCGGTATTACCGTCATGATAGGGGCAGTTATTCCACCGGTAGCAATGTGTGTTTTTGTGGTTAAAAAGATCACAGGTGAAGATTTCAAAGTAATATACGGAGGTGTATACCCCTTCCTGCTTAGCCTTTTTGCCTGTGCAGTTATTCTTTTTATTTTTCCGCAGATTGCAACTTTTTTGCCCGGATTATTCATGAAGTAGGAAGTGCATGGTATGAGACAGGGCAGAGAAATAAAGAAACGAGGACAATAATGACAGAATCAGATTTTATTAAGAACAGTATTGAAGACAATATTGTTTTTGTTACGATAGACCGGTCGCCGGTCAACGTACTTGGATTTGCGCACTTTGAGATGCTTTGTCAAAGTATCCTGGAGTTTGTAGAGAGGAAAGATATAAGAGCCATCATTCTTTCGGGAAATGACAAGGTTTTTGTCTCAGGATTTGATATCAAGGAGATTGCAGTCATGAAGAAGCCTGATCAGGTCAAACAGGCAACCATGCAGATAAAACACCTTTTGACGAGAATAGAAACAGCAGGAAAGCCTATTATTGCGGCTGTCAGGGGTAGTTGTTTTGGCGGAGGATTCGAACTCATGTTGGCGTGTCACCTAAGAATAGCCGCGGATGAAGCAAGACTCGCGCTGCCTGAAATCAATTTGGCAACTATCCCCACTTTTGGCGGGACCGTAAGACTACCCAAAATCATTGGTCGTGCGCGTGCCCTGGAAATGATTCTTACGGGAAAAATAATATCAGGCGAGGAAGCGTTCCGGATAGGACTGGTAAATAAGGTCTGTAAAGGCGAAGAGCTTCTTTCTACGGCCAAATCGCTGGCGCGCAGCATTTCTGAAAAAGGGGCGCTGGCCGTTGAAGCTGCCATCAAGTCGGTAATAGCAGCAAATGAACTTGACACAGAGCAGGCAATGAAGCTGGAATCAGAGTTATCCGGATATTTAGTTGAAACAAAGGACTTGAAAGATAATATTGCAGCCTTCTTTGAGAAAAAAAGGGCTGTTTCATAAAATCATAAGGTTGGAGGTTTAAGGCGATGAATCTCGCAGAGATTATAAGAAAATCATCTATCCGTTCTCCGGATAAAGAGGCTATTCTCTTCAGAAACAAATCTATTACCTACAAAACCCTCGATAAGCAGACAAACAGGCTTGCCAACCTCATTACCTCAATGGGGCTTAAGAAGGGTGAACGGGTAGGCTTGATGATGTCGAACCGGCCCGAATTTGTGACTGCCTTTTTCGGTATTCTTAAGGCCGGCGTAGTTCCTGTTCCCATCAACGCCCAATTCAAAGAGAAAGAGCTTGCCTATGTTCTAACGAACAGCGGGGCATCGGGGTTGATCACCGAAGCCTCATATATGCCCATTTTCGATAACATCAGGAATGATATCCCGGACTGTTCAAGAGTCATCCTTGCCGGTGAAATGGAAAGACTCTTAGAGGACATGTCCGAAGAAACAGTAATCGCTGAAGTCCTTGAAGATGATATAGCGATGTTTATGTATACATCAGGATCGACAGGCAACCCCAAAGGGGTCATGCTGACCCATAACAACCTCTATTCAAACGCTGTCGTGGCTTCACAGATTATATCCGCAATGTCTTACACTGATTCCGTTTTTGTCGTAATCCCCTACTTCCACATTTATGCAATGAACTGGGGCATGATTGCACCGCTCAGCCAGGGAGCTACAATAGTTATTATGGAACGTTTTGTCCCCGAGGATGTTTTTGAAGCAGTAAAGAAAAATCGGATTACCGTCTTCCTGGGTGTTCCGACGATTTACCATCGCCTGTCCGCTCAACCAAACGCAAGAAAAGAAGATTTCTCGTCTGTGCGTTACGCCCTCTGCGGCGGCGCTCCCCTCCCTGTGACCCTGATCGAGGAGACAGAAAAAAAAATCGGTATGCGTATTCACGAGGGATACGGGCAGACAGAAACCTCTCCCATCGTCACGGTCAACCGTTTCGGAGAAATTAGAAAATCAGGTTCCGCCGGTCCTGCGGCCCCCGGGGTAGAGATAAAGATACTTGACGATGCAGGAGAAGAGATGCCCTGCGGACAGGATGGCGAAATTGCTGTCAAAGGACCTAATGTTATGAAAGGCTATTACAGGTTAGACAATGAAACGGAAAGGGCGTTGAGAAACGGCTGGTTTTTTACCGGCGATATCGGGCGACTGGATGAGGATGGTTACTTGTATATTACCGACCGGAAAGGAGACCTGATTATCTCCGGCGGCCACAACATCTACCCGAGGGAGGTCGAGGATGTTCTTGCCTATCATCCGGATCTTGTAGAATCAGCAGTTATCGGAGTTCCGGACAAAGACATGGGGGAAGTGATTAAAGCCTTTGTTGTAGTAAAACAAGGTAAGGATTTAGAGCCAGAGGCAATATTTAAGTTTTGCAAAGAAAGGACGGCGGCTTTCAAGGTCCCCAGGTATATAGAGTATCGGGATGCACTGCCCAAGGACGGACCGGGAAAAATTATCAAAAAGCTGCTCAGATAGGAGGCGTGAATGGATATTAAACAAGTGGGGATCGTAGGGGGCGGGATAATGGGTGCAGGAATCGTGCAAACACTTTCTTCTTTTGGCTATCCCGTCTATTTCAAGGACGTGAACGATCAACTTGTAGATAAATGTTTTATGCAGGTTGAGAAAATATATGAATCGGCTGTTAAAAAAGGAAAACTGACCGGGGAGCAAGCAAAGGAGAGGCTTTCCCTGATCAAGGGTGGTACCGACGATAAGGGGTTCGACCAGGTTGATCTGGTTATTGAGGCTGTTCCGGAAAACCTTGAGATAAAAAGGCAGGTCTTCCATCTTCTTGACAGGATATGCAAACAAGGAGCCATACTGGCTACCAATACATCATCCTTTTCGGTAAGCCGGATCGCAACTTTCACATCGAGGAATTCACAAGTCGTAGGGATGCATTGGTTTAATCCTTCTCACGTGATGAGGCTTATAGAAATAGTTTCCGGCGTTGAGACCTCTCCTGAGGTGGTAGAGAGCGTTATTGATTTTTGCGGCAGGCTGGGAAAAAATCCGGTTCAGGTAAAGGAATGTGCGGGATTTCTGGTCAACCGCTTGCTTGGTATCTATATGAACGAGGCACTTTTCATGCTTGAAGAGGAAGGGACACCAATATTGATTGACCAGGCGGCAATTAATATTGGTATGCCCATGGGGCCTTTGATGCTTGGAGATATGGTGGGATGGGATGTTATCTATCATTCGAACCGGACCCTTTATGAAGAGTACGGCACAAGATTCGCTCTGCCGAAGCTATTTTCTAAAATGATTGAAGAGGGTAAACTGGGGCAGAAGGTAAAAAATGGGATATATCCTGCCGGCCAGGAATTTGTCTATCCGGAACATATAGAGTCTGATGCCCACCTGCAGGTTCTTTCAAACCGGCTTCTCTTTGTAATGCTTAATGAGGGAATCAGGTGTCTTGAAGAAAAAGTGGCGTCAGCAAGCAACATTGACCGGGCTCTCCAACTGGGAGCCGCAATGCCTAAAGGGCCAATATCCTGGGCTGACGAATTAGGGCTTGATATTCTCTTTCAGGGGCTCGAACGGTTTAAAGCTATGTACGGCGAACGCTTCTGGCCTTCTCCTCTCCTCAGACGATTGGCCCAGGCCGGTTACTTAGGAAACAAGTCAGGAAAAGGACTTTCTATTTTAGCATAAGGAGAAGACAATGGTAAAAAATCTCGCAGGTTTGCTTGAGCAGGATGCAGCCAAATTCCCGGATGATCCTGGAATAATTTTCAAAGGGAAAAAGATAACCTACAGGGAACTTAATACAAAGGCAGGGCAGATCGCATCAGCTCTGAAAAAAATGGGTATTTCAAAAGGAGACCATATTGGTATACACCTCCCTAACTGTCCTGAATTCGTCATAACGTATTTCGGGATCTTAAAAGTAGGTGCAACGGTAATACCTTTCAATGTGATGCTGAAGGAGCAGGAAATCCATTATCTTCTTATTGATGCGAGCGTGAAGATTCTTTTTACGCTGAAGGAGTTTCTTCCTGAAGCGAAGCCTGCTTTAAGAGGAATAAGCGGGTTCAAGGGAATGGTTGTCGTTGGGGGTGCGAAAGAGGAAGGAATCCCGTTTGATACTATGTTTGACCCCTCTAATCCGGTTATGACGGCTGTTGACGTTGTCCCGGAAGAAGACCTCGCAGTTATCTTTTATACGTCGGGGACAACAGGTAAGCCCAAAGGGGCTATGCTAACCCATGCCAACATGACCTCAAACGCATTTGCCACAGCGGAAACATACAAATATTCCCACAAAGACATCATTATTTCGGCAATGCCCATGTTTCATGCTGCCGGACAGACAAACGTGATGACCGCTGCTTTCAGTCAGGGTGCGGCAGTCGTATTGCTGCCTCGTTTTACACCGGAACAGGTTTTTGAAGCGCTGACTACAGAGAAGGCAACGGTCTTCATCGGTGTTCCGACAATGTATTTCCAGATTCTTTATAGTAAACAGGCAGAACGTTTTGCAGAAAATAATCTGAGACTTTGCCTGGTAGGCGCTGCCTCAATGCCTGAGAAGATACTCAAGGAATTTGGCGATAAATTCAAAGTAGTAATAAGCGAAGGATACGGTATTTCGGAAGCTGCCCCTGTTGTTTCACATAACCCTGTCGACGGGTTAAAGAAGGCGCTTTCGATCGGGATAGCTATTCCTGGTGTTGAAATGAAGATATATGACGATGACGACAATGAACTTCCACTAGGTCAGGTTGGAGAACTTGTTATAAGAGGACCGAATATAATGAAGGGCTACTTGAACCAGCCGCAAGAGAGCGCGGAAGCGCTCCGTGGCGGGTGGCTCCACTCGGGTGACATGGCCTACATGGACGAGGACAAATATTTTTTCATTGTGGACAGGAAGAAGGATATGATCCTGACGGGTGGATTTAACATCTATCCGAGAGAAATCGAGGAAATGCTCTTTACCCACCCAAAGGTGGCGGAAGCAGCCGTTGTTGGTATTGCCGATCAGGAAAAGGGTGAAAAAGCAAAGGCTTTTATTGTACTGAAGGAGGGAGAAACAGCGACAGCCGAAGACATTGTGGAGTTTTGCCGTGCCAGGGTGGCCGCGTACAAAGCCCCCAGAGAGATAGAATTTGTAAAAAGCCTTCCAAGGAATGCAGCGGGAAAGGTACTCAAGCGGGTTCTCCGCGGAGATAAGGAATGAGAAAGGAGAAGAAAATGGTACGTGACGTAGTGATTGTGGCAGGGGCAAGGACAGCTATGGCCGATTTTGTCGGGGCTCCTAATGGGGGCGCCTTCAAAGATATTAGCGCAATAGAATTAGGGGGTCTTGCTATAAAAGGTCTTCTGAGCAGGGTAAATATCGATCCAAGCCTTATTGGTGAAGTAATAATGGGTTACGGCATCCAGTCAAGCCCGGATGGAGGCTATGGAGCCCGTCACGCCTCTCTTTTAGGGGGAATGCCGCACAGCGTACCGGCTCTCACCGTCGGGAGGACTTGTGGGTCCGGATTCCAGGGGATAATAAGCGGGGCAAAAGACATTATTTTGGGAGAGACGGATTTCATACTCGCAGGCGGTATGGAAAACATGAGCCAGGCGCCATATGTTCTCAGAGGTGCGAGGGAAGGTTTTCGTATGGGAGACCGCCCACTGGAAGACTGGCTGGTTGCAAACCTCTTTGACTCGTATATTAACATGAATATGGCTCAGACAGCGGATAAGCTTGCCAAAATGTACGGCGTAACACGTGAAGACGCTGACCGGTTTGCCTATGAAAGTAATATGAAAGCGGCCAGAGCTGCTGCTGAAGGGAGATTTAAGGAAGAAATCGTTCCCGTACAGATCAAAACAAGACAGGGACCGCGTTTTTTTGAAGCTGATGATCACGTTAAATCTGATACAACCATGGAGATCCTGGGAAAAATCTCCCCCGCATTCGGTAAGGACAGCACTGCAACAGGGGGAAATGCCAGCGGCATTGTCGACGGCGCTGGGTGTCTTCTTATTGCTGATTCCGATAAGGCAAAAGAATGCGGTCTTGAAGCTATAGCTAAGGTTGCCGGTTGGGCGGTAGTGGGTGTAGACCCGACAATTATGGGCATAGGTGCGGCTGTATGTATAAAAAATGTTCTGGAAAAGAAAGGACTCAAAATCAGTGATATAGACATTTTCGAGATAAACGAGGCTTTTGGAGCACAAATTGTTGCTGTGGAAAGAGAATTGGGTCTGGACAGATCAAAGCTGAATGTAAACGGAGGAGCGATTGCCTTGGGACACCCCCTTGGCATGAGCGGTGCAAGATTGACATATACACTTGCTCTCGAGCTGAAAAAAAGGAACAAGAGATACGGCATTACTTCAGCATGTACAGGTGGTGGGCAAGGAGTGGCGATACTGCTTGAGCGAAACTAATATAGAGGAGAAATAGTGGATTACGAAGAAGGACGCAAGAGGCTTGAAATAGAACGGGAATGGGTTAGCAGAGGTAACCCTAAGGGTCTCGAAAGACACCTGGCAAGAGGAAAATTACACGTCATGGAGAGGATCAGGCTGTTGATCGATGACGGTAGCTGGCTGGAATATGGTGAGTTTTCAAGGGCAATGGGCTCCGACTTCAAGGATCGATCACCGCGGGACGGGGTTATTACAGGCCTCGCACGAGTAGAAAGACAGGAGGTGGCAATTATAGGAGATGACATTACTGTGCTTGGGGGAACACAATCCTTTGTGAGTGTGAGGAAAGTAGACAGAATCGTGGATATCGCAATGAGAAACAATATTCCGATTATATCTATGTCGGAGGGCGGCGGCGTCAGACTCCCGGATGGAATTGGTGTTGGTTTTACACGCCTTTGCGGGCTCCAACCCGTTAAGTCTCTGAGCAACTTAGCCAACTGGTCACGGCGGCCGCTATTTATTTGTGGTGCATTCGGTTACTGTTATGGTGACCCGGCTTTCAGGGTTGGAATGGCTGATGTATCGATCATGGTTGAGGACTCCGGTGCGGCTGTCTCCGCACCTGCGGTCATCAAGGCGGCCATTTCTGAAATGATAACCGATAAAGAACTGGGAGGTCCGGGGCTTCACCAGTCAACAACGGGAACCGTTGATATTGTTGTCAAAACTGAAGAGGATTGTATTCAGGCAATAAAGCAGGTTCTGAAGATTATGCGCCCGCCTGAGATATCCGGCGACCCCCTTGACCGCTTGGTTCCGGAACTGGAATCAATAGTTCCGTCCAATAACAGGCAGGTTTACGACGTGAGAAAGGTTATAGACCGTATTTGTGACAACGGAGAATGGTTAGAGATGAAATCAAAGTTCGGCAAGGGGCTGGTCACAGGTCTTGCGAGGATTGGAGGCCGGTGTGTAGGGATTATTGCAAGCCAGCCCATGAGCGCAGGGGGCTCGGTAGATGCTAAGGCCCTGCGAAAGTCGGCTGCTTTTATGGAACTTTCTGTGAGAAGGCGAATACCTCTTTTAGTTCTTCAGGATATCCCTGGTTTTCTGATAGGGACAGCGGTGGAAAAGGATGGGATGCTGAACGCCGTAGCGAACCAGGCACGGGTACTCGACGCATTAGATGTTCCAATGATTACAGTCGTTATAAGAAAGGCATATGGAGCGGCTTATTATTTCCTCGGGATGGGTGCTTCAGGAGCCCAGTTCGTTGCAGCCTGGTCCAATGCTGAAATAAGTTTTATGGCCCCCGATATAGGCGCTGCAATACTTACCAAACATGCGGAGCCGGAAAAACAGCTTGAGGCCAGGCGGAAAGCAACGGCAGACCTCGAGAGAGGGGCATCAATCTGGGACGCAGCATATGAACACTGGCTTGACGCAGTCATTGCGCCCGAAGAGACAAGAAAAATAATATGCAAGGCTTTCGATTATGTTGCGCCTGGCACTCCCCCAGTTTATTAGTTTATTCGGGGATAATAATTTTAAGGAGGTATGATCATGGATTTTGCTTTAACAGATATACAGCGGGACATCCAGAATGCTGCACGGGAATTTGCAGAAAAAGAGTTTCCTAATGTGGCAAGGGAGTGCGATGAAAAAGAGGAATTCCCGATGGAACTATGGAAGAAGGCTTGTGAGCTTGGTTTTGTAGGTGTTTTTATAAAAGAGGAGTACGGTGGAGCGGGGCTTGGTTATACAGAAGCGGCAATTCTTATGGAAGAGTTCTGGCGGGTAGACCCTGGCTGTGGAAATTTATTGCTAACCTCCTTTGGTACTGAAATAATTCAGCAATTTGGCACAGAGGAGCAGAAGAAGAAGTACCTCGGCCTTATACCGTCCGGCAAGGCCATAATGGGCTGCGGTATTACTGAACCTAACGCAGGGAGCGACGTATTTATGGCATCCACCACTGCCGTGAAAGATGGTGACGAATACTTTATTAACGGGAGCAAGACTTTTATTACCAATGGGACAATAGCTGACGTTATACTTGTTTTCTGTATAACCGACCCGAATACGGAAGAACGCTTTGGAAAACACAGTTTTATTATCGTCGAGACAGACAGACGTGGCTTCGAGGCAACAAAGATCAAAGGAAAGATGGGCATCAGGGCATCCGATACGGCAGAGCTTTCATTTAATGATGTGAGAGTTCCCATAAAGAATCTGGTCGGAGATGCCGAAGGATACGGTTTTAAGCAAGTAATGCACCTATTCAATCTTAATAGACTTCTCGCTACCGCCCAGGCTATCGGGGCAGCTCAAGGGGCATTCGAAAAGGCTGTAACGCATATAAACAAGCGCATACAGTTTGGCAAGCCCATTGCTTCTTTTCAGGGAGTACAGTTCATGATTGCCGAGATGGCAACAAAAATAGAAGTTGGACGGAATATGCTCTACAAGGCCTGTTGGCTTATTGACAAGGGTATCTTTGATCCAAAAGCTATCAGTATTGCGAAACTTTTTGCCGGCGAAGCATCGATCGCAGTTATAAATGATGCTGTTCAATTGCACGGCGGATATGGCTACATTGCCGAGTATGGAGTGGAACACTTTTACCGGGATGCAAAGATCGTGGAGATCTATGAAGGAACGAGAGAAATAGAAAAGATAACCATTGCTCGGGAAATACTGGGAAGATGAGCGTGTGGTGGAGTGATGGCATTTAATCCAGCGCCGATGCATTTGCAGCAATTAAAGAGCACAACTCAATGTCCGTTCTGTGGTCTGAGCGGGGTTTTTCCAAGATAAAATAGGTGGAATAAAAGTGAGGCAAATTTATCCAAAAAATACTTGACTTGAATATGTGCTTAGTATACAGTATACAGTATACAGTATACAGTATTATTTAAATAGTATTAAAATGGCTTGTAAGTAAGTGGGGTTATTAACCCATTGAGCAATTCAAAATTCTGATTAGGAGAGTGCCATGGACGTTTTTAAAGGAATGACAATGCTGTCCCTGGAACAGGCAACAGTACTTCCGTATCTCAGTTACCGCCTTGCCATGGACGGGATACAGGTAATACGACTGGAACACCCGGTATATGGAGACCCCAACAGAATGATCGGGGAGAACCGTCTGGGAGAAGAGCGGATGAACACCTATTTCATGGCCATAAATGCCGGGAAGAAGGACCTTACCCTGAACCTCGGCTCTCCTGAGGGCCAACAGATACTGAAGGAATTAATTGTGAAACTGGATGTGGACATATTTGCCACAAACCAGCTTCCGAAAAATTATGAAAAACTGGGCATAGACTACGATACCCTGAAAGCAGTAAAACCAGATATTATATGGCTGGGCCTTACCGGGTTCGGGCCGGAGAGCAACGAAGCTGCCTACGATCCCATCCTCCAGGCACGAAGCGGTCTCATGGAACTGACCGGCAATGCAGGTGAGGATCCGCAGGTGCTTGGAGTGCCCCTCCCTGATATGGGCACAAGCGAACATGCATACGGACTCATCATGAAGGCCCTCTTCAAACGTGCCAAAACCGGCAAAGGTGAGAGGATCGATATATCCATGTTCATGTCAACCACCTCATGGCTCACCGTACCGATAACATTGACAAAGTCCTTCGGCAATACAATCACCCGAAGGGGAAATACCCATGAATTCTTTTCCCCTGTTTCCGTCTATGAAACAAAGGATGGTTATGTCTACATTGCGGTGGGGAATGACCGGCAGTGGATTTCCTTTGCACAGCTTCCAGGTTTTGAGAAGCTCGCAAAACCTGAATATGAAAAGAATAAGGGACGTATAGGAGATGTCAAAAACCTGAACACACAGATCAATGAGTGTACGCGGACAAAAACAACGGAAGAGATGATAGAGCTCTGCAACAAGGCAACAGTAGCAATTTCCCGGGTAAATACAATAGCGGATGTCCTCGAGGACCCCTATGTAAAAGATGCGCTCCTCAGCGCAAAAGACCCTGTAACAGGCACCCGGATATGGATGGCCCCTCCCCCCTTCATGACTGCCTTTCTCAAGGAATCAAACCGCCGGATGACCTTTCCCCCCAGGTTCGGAGAACAGAACAATGAGGTATATGAGGGCGTCCTTGGCTACTCCCCGGAGAAGTTAAAGGAACTGAAGGAAAAAGAGGTTATTTAGCGCTCGTCAGAAAAGGGGTATTTTGGATTTAGTAATAAAATAGGGATTTATGGACAAGAACCTTGTTGAAGATATACTGAAGGGCAAAGAAAAGAGCGCTGCCCGTCTTATCTCCCAGGTAGAGAATGGGAACAGGGAGGCATATGAAGCCCTGTCCCGTCTGCTCCCCTATACCGGAAGAGCCCATATCATTGGCATTACAGGGCCTGCAGGGGCAGGAAAAAGCACCCTTATCGGACGCCTTGCCGTTTCCTTCGCGGATCAAGGAAAGAAGGTGGCCGTCATTGCAACCGACCCGACGAGCATGAAAAACAAAGGCGCTTTTCTCGGTGATCGCCTTCGTATGAAAGAAGCAGAAGAAAAACAGATCTTTATCCGCTCAATGGCCCACAGAGGCTATCCCGGAGGAGTTGCCCGTGCGGCGAGAGGTGCAATATACGTGCTCGAAGGTCTTGGCAAAGACCTTATCATTCTTGAGAGCATAGGCGCCGGTCAATCAGAAAAAGAGCTCTTCAACCTCTGTGATACGATCATTACCCTTTTTACCCCTGAGTATGGTGATGATATACAGTTCTTCAAGGCTGGGCTTATGGAGATAGGCGACATTATAATTATTAATAAGGCCGATAAACCCGGGGCAGATGATGCCGCACGGGTGCTCGCAGCACATATACTACTGAAAGAAACATCAAAAGAATGGAAAGTGCCGGTACTGCTCACACAGGCACACAGCGGTGAAGGCCTGGAAGCTGCTGTTCTGGCTATTGAAACACACTGGCAGAACCTTGGCCAAGGTGGCCAAAGAACACAGAATAAAAAAGAGAAAGCAGAGGCCTTCATGATAGCCCTTCTGAAAGAGGAGCTGTGGAAAAGATTCTCCCTTATGCTGAGTAGGAACGACCTTTTCAAACAGCAATCGGAAGATGTACGTGATGGAAAGAGCGACCCATACAGCGCCGTCGAAATGATACTTGACGGCATGGGCATGAAGGAGTAAACGTGGATTTTTCTCTGACAAAGGAACAGCAATTCTTTAAAACTCAGGCAGCGCGGGCCTTGCGCCGCATTGTCCTTCCTCATGCAGATGCCATTGATAGAGACGATGTGTTCCCCCTGGAGATATTCAAGGAATTGGGCCGTCTCGGCTATTACGGCATCAGATATCCTGCAGAGATCGGCGGCATGGGGGCGGACTGTATCACTTTTACCATACTTGCCGAGGAACTGGCACGGGTCTCCATGGGTCTTGCCGCAACCGTTACCATGCAGTGTCTTATGGGTACCAATTTCTTATATTGCTTTGGAAACAAGGAGCAGAAAGAGCGTTGTCTCATCCCGGCCATAAAGGGCGAGAAGATCGCTACTATCGCCTTTACGGAACCGGACTGCGGCTCAGACCTTGGCGGAATAAAGACCCGGGCACAGAAAGACGGGGATTATTACATACTGACGGGTCGGAAACTCTGGATCACCAATGGGGATGTGGCAGATTTTATAACTGTTGCAGCCACAACGGACCCCGAAAAAAGGCTCCAGGGACTGGGATTTTTCCTAGTTGAAAAAGGGACACCCGGTTTTTCCGTAGGACAGAAAATTGAAAAGATATCGGCCCGCGGCTCGGCGGCTGTAGAGTTGATCTTTGACAACTGCCGTATACCATCTGATAACCTCATGGGGGAAGAAGGAAAAGGCGCACAATACCTGAACGATATATTAATTGAAATACGGACCATGATTGCAGGGTTGGGATTAGGCCTTGCCAAGGCAGCCTTTACAGCGGGAGTCAAATATACGCGGGAGAGGGAGGCCTTTGGCCGTACTATCGGAGGATTTCAGTTAATCCAGGAAAAGATTGCTGAAATGGAGACAAGAATCCGTGCAGCAGAATTTCTCACCTATTACGCCGCATGGTTAAAAGATACCGGCGTCTTTACAGGCAAGGAAGCGGCGATGGCCAAGCTCTACTCAACAGAAACCGCATGTTTTGTTGCTGACGAGGTGACAAGGATTCATGGAGCCTATGGCCTTGCCGAAGAGTACCCGGCCCAGAGGTTTTTCAGGGACGGCCGTTTCCTTTTATTCGGCGGGGGTACATCAGAGATACTGAAAACCCTTATTGCAAAGGATACGATAAAAAAACCAGATTTTTGGGACTAATATGGAGGAGAAGATATGAACTTTGCCTTGACCGATGAGCAGGAATTTTTCAAGAAAATGGTTACCGATACGGTTGATCGTCTTGTCGTGCCAAAGGCACGGGAGATAGACGAGAAAGATGAATTCCCCCGGGAGCTCTGGCGCGAGTTCAGCAAGCTGGGCTACCTGGGGTTACGTTATCCCGAGGAGATCGGCGGAATGAACGCAGACCCTGTGACAGCAATGATTTTCTATGAGCAGATCGCCCGCGGCTCAGTAGGTTTTGCCCAGAGCGTCATCATGAATATCCTCATGGGCACCTATTTTGTCTTCCGGTTCGGCTCAGAAACCATGAAGGAACGGTGTCTCTATCCTGCAATGCGGGGAGAGAAAATCGGCACCATGTGTTTTACTGAGGATCAGTCCGGCTCAGACCTGTCAGCAACAAGGACAACGGCAAAGAAGGACGGCAATGAATGGGTGATAAACGGCACAAAAATGTGGATCACCAATGGTCCTATTGCAGATATGGCCACAGTCCTTGCCACAACAGACCCCTCTTTGGGCAATAATGGCCTTAACTTTTTTCTCGTTGAGAAAGGAACGCCGGGCTTTGCCCCCGGCCAGGTTCTTGACAAGCTGGGCTGCCGGGGCACTGTAACAGGAGAGCTCGTTTTTGACAATGTGAGAGTGCCTGAAGAGAACCTCCTCGGCGCTGAAGTCAATAAAGGCATTGAATACCTGGGGGAGATCCTCGATGAGGTAAGGGTTATGACCGCAGCCATGGCCATGGGCATCGCCCAGGCGGCCTTTGATGAAGGGCTCGAGTATGCGAGAAAAAGGGTTGCCTTCGGTAAAACCATCGGCAATTACCAGCTTATCAGGGCAAAGTTTGCCGATATGGCCACAGAAATGGAGGCATCGAGGCTCATGATATACAATGCAGCATGGCGGATCAAGGAGAAAATGAACTGCCGGAAGGAAGCGGCTATGACGAAGATGTTTGCCACTGAGACCTGCCTCAAGGTTGTTGATGAGGTGACAAGGATATGGGGGGCCAATGGCTTTGCCCATGAGTATAATCCTCAACGTCACTTCAGGGATGCCCGTTTTCTCCTTTCCGGCGGCGGTACCCATGAAATCATCAAGGACTTCCTTGGAAGGATGATTATCGGAAAACCCCGATGACAAGAGCAGTTCAACGTTCAAGGTTCAAGGTTCAACGTTTAGTAGTTCAAAACCTCGAACTTAGAACATTGAACTTAGAACCGTTTTTACGAGAGAGGGCGACCCCGGATCAAGTCCGGGGCAGACTCATACCCCAATACTGGAGGTATTAATGAATATTGTTGTTCTGGCCAAACAGGTCCCGGACCCGGAAGCCCTTGTGGAAATCAGCGCCGGGGGAAAGAAACTTGAGATAGAGCAGAAGTTTGCAACAAACCTCTTTGACGAATTCGCAATCGAAGAGGCATTGCGAATCAGGGAAAAACATGCGGGCAAGGTAAAGGTTATTACCCTGGGTGGCGGCAAGGCAACAGAAGTAATACGGACAGGTATTGCCATGGGGGCCGATGAAGCGCTCCTTCTTGAGGATGAGGCCTTCCTCGATGGAGATGGGTATGCAACGGCCCTGGCCTTAAGCAGGGCGGCAGCAAAAGAACCCTTTGACATAATCCTGTGCGGCAGACAGGCCATTGACCATGACCGGGGAGAAGTAGGACAGATGGTTGCCCAGTTTCTGGGGCTGCCCCATGTAGGCAATGTGGTAAAGCTTGATATTGCAGACGGCAAGGCAGTAGCTGAATCTGCGATAGAGGGAGGGAAAGAGATAGTTGAAGTTCAGCTTCCTGCTGTCTTCACCGCCCAGAAAGGACTTAACGAACCGCGGGTCCCCCAGATTATGGGTGTTATGAAGGCCATGAAGGTTCAGATACCAAAGGCAACCCTTGGGGACCTGGGGCTTTCTCCGGAAGAGGCAGGGCTCAAGGGATCAAAAGTGCGCATTGAAAAGTATCTGTCGCCAAAGAAGAGACCACCCATGCAGCTCATTACCGGTGAACCAATGCAGGCGGCTGCTGAAGCGATACGGATCCTCATTGATGTTGAAAGGGTCATATAGGGGGTATGTGATGGATAAGGTACTCATTTTTGTAGAGGCAAAAGGGGATGAACCAAGGAAGGCATCTCTGGAGCTACTCTCGGAGGGACGAAAACTTGCTGAAAGCGGACAATACAGCGTTGAGGCCGTCTTTGCAGGAAAGCTGTCTGACACATTGAAGGAAAAGATCCTTGGATACACGGAAAGGCTGGTCCATTTCACAGACCAGGTTCTCGAGCATTACACAGCTCAAGGCTTTTCTCTTGCCCTTGCCGCCTATGCACAGGAGACAGACGCCAAGATGATCCTGGCCGGTGCAACGAGGATCGGGCGCGATTTTATGCCCCGCCTCGCAGTGCTTCTCCACACAGGCATCGCGTCGGACGTAACAGAGGCAAGATGGCTTGAAAACCCCATGACATTTGTGAGGCCGATTTACGGCGGCAAGGTCCTTGCCGAAGTATCCTTTTCCACATTTCCTGTAATTGTTACCGCCCGGCCAAACAGCTTTGGCATAGAAGAGCCCTCTCTGAAAAAAGGAGAAATAGTTGAAAAGCAGACAGGTGTTTCAGCGGAACAGGTAACAACAAAGGTGGTAAGGATCGACGAATCATCGCAAGCAAAGGTTGATCTTACCGAGGCGGACCTCATTGTTGTTGGCGGAAGAGGCATGAAGACTGCGGAGAATTTTAAACTCCTTGAAGACCTTGCAGAGGTGATCGGGGCAACCGTTGGTGCAACAAGACCCGTTGTTGACACGAAATGGCGCGATCAGACCGACCAGGTAGGAAAAAGCGGGAAGACTGTTTCTCCCAAGCTCTATATAGGGGCAGGTATTTCCGGGGCTATCCACCACATTATGGGCATGGATACGTCAAAGGTCATTCTTGCCATTAACAAAGACCCGAATGCCATTATTTTTGATTACGCAGATTACGGTATTGTGGGAGATCTTTTTGAGATCATTCCTGCAATGACGGAAGAGCTGAAGAAGAGACTGGGTAAATGAACAGGGGAATGTGTATATGGACAAGATAGATGCGGTTATAGTAGGAGGGGGCCTTGCAGGACTTTCTGCGGCTTATAAACTTGCCGATGCCGGCAAGCAGGTAATACTTCTTGAACGGGGCGACGCCCCGGGAAGCAAGAATGTAACAGGGGGACGGATTTACGTTGACCCCATACGGGAATATCTGCCCGAGATCATTAATGAAGCGCCCTTTGAGCGCCATGTTGTCAAAGAGATGATAACAATACTCGATGATGACAGCTCCATGCAGCTCGAATATGGGAACAATAAATGGCGGAAAGAGCCCTACATGAGCTACACCATATTAAGGGCACGGTTTGATAACTGGTTTTCAGAAAAATTGATGGAAAAAGGTGTCTTTGTAATCCCGAAAAAGAAGGTAGATGACCTTCTCTGGGAAGACGGCCGTATTGCCGGCATTAAAGCAGGAGGCGAGGAAATCGGCGCCCACATTGTGATTGCAGCAGACGGCGCCCTTTCCTTCATGGCTGAAAAGGCCGGTATAAGAAAACCCCTCGAACCGCAGAACTACGCCCTTGCCATAAAAGAGATCTACAAACTCGACGAGAACACGATTGAGGAACGTTTCGGTCTGGAACCCGGCGAAGGAGCTGCCAATCTCTTTGCAGGCTCTATTACAAAGGGCATGTTCGGTGGCGGCTTTCTCTATACAAACAGGGACACCCTTTCCCTCGGTCTTGTGGTGGGCATTGATGCCCTCATCAGGCAGGAGACCCCTCTCGAAGCCTACCGTCTTATGGAGGAGTTTTCTGCACGACCTGAAATCAAACGGTGGATACGGGGGGCAGAACAGAAAGAGTACTCAGCCCATATCATATCTGAAGGAGGGATACACGGTATGCCCAAGGTGTATACAGGAGGCATGCTCCTTGCCGGTGACGCAGCCGGCTTTGCCCTGAACCTGGGCCTTACGGTTCGGGGTATGGAGTTTGCCGTTGCCTCAGGGGTGCTCGCAGCAGAGACTGCGAACGAAGCCCTTGATAAAGGTGATACATCAGAGGCATTTCTCTCCATCTACGAGAAGAAACTTAAAGAGAGCTTTGTCCTCCCTGATATGGAAACATTCCGTCATTCAAAAGAGGTGCTTGAAAACAAAAGGCTCTTTACTGTCTACCCGAAGTTCCTCTGCGAGCTCCTTGACGTTCTCTTCACCATAGGGAAAGGGCCGAAAGAGCCCCTTTATAAAAGCGCCATGACCGTTGCAAAAAGGTATGTCCTTAATTGGGATGGGTTCAAAGATATCATGAGTATGAGGAAAATGTAGCTATGAAGGTAGAAGAAAAGATCGCCCTTGACGCAATAAAAAACGATAAGGAAAGCCACATCACCCTTGATCAGACCATCTGCGGGAAATGTAAGGAACGTATGTGCGTGACTGTCTGCCCCGGTCATCTCTATTCTCTCAATAAAGAGACAGGGGATATGGTTGTAGAATATGCAGGATGTCTTGAATGCGGCACCTGTAAGATTGCCTGCATTTATAAAGCAATTACCTGGGAATATCCAGGAGGTGAATTCGGTGTTCAATACCGGTACGGTTGAGGATATGGGAGGGGATATTTGAAAAGGGGACAAGTCCTGGATAAGGAATGGGAGTGAAGAGATGAACGGGAAAAGAAGTAAAACAGCGTTGCTTAAAGGCATAAAACCCGTAGGAAAACCGCGTTCCATGGGGGATGTGGCTTACAACTCCCTGAAGGATGCCATTATCAAGGGGACCCTTGTTCAGGGGCAGAAGCTCATTGAGACTCAGCTTTCTTTACAAATGAAGGTGAGCAGGGTTCCTGTCAGGGAAGCCATGAAGAAGCTCGAACGGGATGGCCTCGTGGAAAAGACGGAGACACGGGGATTTGTGGTGAAAAATATTTCGAAAGATGAGATCGGTGAAACCTTCGGAATCAGGGCCCTCCTGGAGAGCTATGCAGCACTTCTTGCCACCGAGCACATCGATGACGGGCTCCTCAAGAAGCTTGAAGACAGCATAGGGGCTTACAGGGAGGCGCTGGGCACGGGTGATACGGAAAGGCTCATGCAGCTCAACACCCAGTTCCATGAAATCATATACAAGGCAGCAGGGAGTCAGAAGCTTTACGACCTTATCAATAATTTCAGGGACTTTATCTATCGTTACCGAAGGCCCCTCCTCAATTGTCCTGATTATGCGGGGCTTTCTTTAAATGACCATGAAGAGATGGTTGCGGCAATGCGCGAGAGGGACCAGGAAAAGGTGGAGCAGCTTGTGAAGAAACACATATTGCGGGGCAAAGAGATTATTCTCAGAGAGATGGAGAAAGGTTCAATGTTCTAAGTTCAGCATTGAACTGTTTTTAGGGTTATATGTTCAAGATTGTGCTTTTCAACGTTGAACTTAGAACGTTAAACATTGAACAGATTTTAAGGAGGGTGCTGTGGAAGGAAAAACAATAAAGGTGCTGATAGCAAAACCGGGCCTCGACGGTCACGACCGGGGGGCAAAAGTTGTTGCCTACGCCCTCAAGGAGGCGGGTATGGAGGTCATCTACACGGGCCTTCACAAAACGGTTGACCAGATCGTCCGGATTGCCCTCCAGGAGGACGTGGATGTGATCGGTCTTTCCATTATGAGCGGAGCCCATATCCCCATCACGGAGCGACTCGTGAAAAAGGTACGGGAGGAAGGCATCGACGATAAGATGATTGCCGTGGGAGGGGTGATCCCCGGACGGGACATTCCGAAGCTTAAAGAACTGGGGGTCCAGGGCGTTTTCCCCGGAGGGACACCCTTTTCAGAAATCGTCAGTTTTATAAACGAGCATGTAAAAAAGTCATATACCAATTTGCCTTCGAAGTGACACCGAGGCGGCAAGGACGAGGCACCGGAGGAGTAAAACGAGTACGTCGAGGATGCTGAGGACGCGGCCAACGACGGTGACACGATGAACGCTAATTGGAATTAGGAGGCGGCAATGGGCGTAGCAAAGTATACCAAGGACAAGAAAGATCAGATTATTGATGTAACGCTCCAGTCAGGGATCCACGTGAAAACGGTCTATGGTCCCGAGGACCTTGAACGAATAGGATTTTCCTATGAGAAGGACCTTGCTGATCCCGGTCAGTATCCCTTTACCCGGGGCATCCATCAGGAAGGTTATCGAAGCAGGGCCTGGACAACAAGGCAGTATACCGGCTTCGGTACCCCTGCCGAGACGAATGAACGTTTCAAACTCATGATATCCCACGGCCAGTCAGGTCTGAACGTGGCCTTTGACCTTCCCACCCAGTTGGGTTACGATTCAGATGACCCCATGGCCGAAGGTGAAGTAGGCAGGGTAGGCATGGCCGTTGATTCCCTCCGGGATTTTGAAGTGGCCTTCAAGGATATCAACCTTGAAGTAATCGGCTCCGGGCTGACTATCAACGCAGTAGCCTCAATCATGCTCGCTATGTATCAGGCGGTTGCCGAAAAATACGGTTTTGACCCGAAGAGGATTTCCGCTACCCCCCAGAACGATATCCTGAAGGAGATGATCGGGAGAGGGGCCTGGATATTCCCTGTTGAGCCGGCTGTAAAGCTCATCGGCGATACCATCGAATATTCCATGACGACCATGCCCCGGACCAATCCGGTCAGCGTCTGCGGGTATCATATCCGGGAATCAGGGGCTACCCCTGCCCAGGAGATCGCCTATGCAATATTGATCGCCAATGCCTACATCGATAATGTCCTCCCCAGGGGCTATAACGTAGACGAATTTGTGGGTCGTTTCTCCTTTAACCTCAATGTCTTCGGCAATATCTGGGAACAGGTGGCAAAGTTCCGGGCAGCGAGGAAACTCTGGGCAAGGAATCTGAAAGAAAAATACGGCGTCAAAAAGCCCTCCAACATGTTCATGCGGGGCCTTTTCGGAGGGGGAGGCTACGGCCTCACCAAGGCGCAGCCGGAGAATAACATCATGCGCGGCGCCTACTACGCCCTTTCCGCTGCCCTGGCAGGGGCTCAGACCACTGCCCTCTGCAGTTACGATGAGGCATATACCATTCCGACCCCCCACTCTGCGGTGATCTCCCTAAGGACCCTGCAGCTTCTCATGGATGAGATAGGCTTGAGAGATACCGTTGATCCCCTTGCAGGAAGCTACTTTGTTGAAACACTGACAAAGGAGATGGAAGGGAAGATCGAAGAGGAGATGGAAAAGATCGAGAAGGCAGGGGGTATCGTCCAGGCTGTTGCAACGGGCTACATCCAGAGACTTGTTGCCCAGCAGGCCTATGAATTTGAAAAAGGGATCCAGTCCGGTGAACTCCTCAAGGTAGGGGTGAATATCTATACTGAAGGGGAGTCTGCAGATGTTGAACTACACGAATATACAGGGGAGTCCGCTGAAACACAGATTAAGGATCTGCAGAGATTAAAGCGGGAAAGGGACAGCCGCGAGGTAACCCGTACCCTCCTGGAACTGGAAACAGCAACAAAGGCAGGAAAGAACGTCATGCCCTATCTCGTTACATGCTGCAAGGCCTATGCAACAGTAGGAGAGATGACGAGAATTTTCAGAGATGTGTATGGAGAGTTTCAAGAACCGAATTTGTTTTGAATTGGAGGCATTGATGAAAGACAACTATTACCGGTTGGGATGCGACATAGGTGGTACATTTACGGACTTTGTCCTCCTGAACGACCACACAGGAGAGATTACAACAGGGAAGTGTCTGACTACGCCCGTGGACCCGTCCGATGCCGTTGAAGAGGGGATAAGGGCGCTGGAAGTGACCTCCCCTGACTTTGTAGAAAAACTCGATGAATTGATACACGGGACAACCCTCGTCATCAATTCCATTATTGAGAGAAAAGGGGCCCGAACAGGACTCATAACAACAAAGGGCTTCAGGGACGTGCTGGAAATAGGCCGTGAAATACGCTACGCCCCTTATGATGTATTCGCCGAATTTCCCGAGCCTCTGATCCCCAGGAGATACCGCATTGAAGTGGACGAGAGGGTCCGAAGCGACGGGACGGTGATAAAGGCCCTGGACCCGCAAGATGCACAACATGCGGTCCGTGCCCTCCTCAATATGGGCATTGAATCTATTGCGGTCTGTCTCCTTAATTCCTTTGAGAACCCGGCCCATGAGCTGATGCTTCTGGAGGTCATCGAAAAGGAGGCCCCAGCAGTCTCCGTCTCCATTTCATATCATGTACTGCCCCAGATCAAGGAGTACGAGCGCACAAGCACCACTGTTACCAATGCCTATGTCAAGCCCCTTACAGGGCGGTATCTGTCAAAGCTCGCCGGCAGGCTCGAATCCATCGGTTTCAAGGGCAAGCTTTTTATCATGCTGAGCAGCGGAGGTGTTACCTCTGTTGAAACAGCGGCCCGGTTCCCGGTCAGGATTATTGAGTCAGGACCCACCGCCGCAGTGATCGCAGGCCAATACTACGGGAAACACTTCAATATCCCCGAGATGTTCTGTTTTGACATGGGAGGCACCACGGCAAAGTCCTGTCTGATCCAGAAAGGCGTCGCAGGCGTGGTGCCGACCTTCGAGGTAGGACGGGTCCAGCGGTTCATGAAGGGAAGCGGTCTTACGATCCAGGTGCCTGTTGTTGACCTTATGGAGATAGGTGCAGGAGGCGGCAGCATTGCAAAGGTAAGCAAGCTCGGCACCCTTCAGGTAGGGCCCGAAAGTTCCGGGGCAGCGCCGGGACCTATCTGCTACGGGAGAGGCGGTACTAATCCCTGTGTGACCGATGCGGATCTCCTCCTCGGTTATCTCGACGAGAACTATTTTCTCGGCGGGACGATGAAGCTTGACAAGGAGGGGGCACGGCAAGGCATTGAGGAAAAGATTGCCAAACCCCTTGGAGTCTCCTTTATACAGGCAGTCTGGGGGATCCACGACCTCATCAATGAAACCATGGCAGCAGCAGCCAAAACACATATCGCAGAGAAAGGTGGAAATCCAAAAATTGTCACCATATCCGCCTTCGGCGGGGCAGGACCGGTCCATGCCTATGGCCTGGCAAAAAAGCTGGGGGCACCCCGAATGCTCATACCGCCCAATGCCGGTGTTGGTTCAGCCATGGGCTTTTTCACGGCACCCCGGGCCTTTGATCTCCTCCGGAGCCACAAGGTCTCCCTGACAGATGTGGCCTTCACTGAAGTTGAAGACATCTTCAGAAACCTCGAAGGGGATGCGGGGAAGATACTGCAGAAGGAAGCTGCCGACGATGCGATACGATATGAGCGGTCCCTTGACATGCGCTTTGTGGGACAGGGCGCGGAAATTAACGTGTCCGTGCCGGATGGGGATTTTACAAAACTTGCGAGGGCGGATATCAGACGCCTCTTTGACAATGTCTATGAGAAACTCTACGGCAGAACATATCCCGATTCTGAGGTGGAATTCATCAATTTCAAGGTGAGGGCAAGCCTGCCCGAGCGGCTCCTTAAGCTCCCCAGGGTTAAGAAAAAGACAGGACAGTCCCTCAATGACGCGATCAAGGGACAACGCCCCGCCTATTCCCCTATTGCAAAGGCATTCATCCCTTATACAGTGTACGATCGATACAAGCTCTTTCCGGGTGCCCGTTTTCAGGGTCCTGCCATTATCGAGGAAAAGGAATCAACCTTGATTGTGGGCGAAGACGCCGGTATTTCAGTAGACGATTTTGGATTCCTCTGGATTGACCTTAAGGAGGTGAAGTAATGGGCCGAACATTTGATCCTATCACCCTTGAGATACTGTGGCGAAGACTGATTTCCATCGTGGATGAGGCAGACAGCAGCGTTGCCCGAACAGCATTTTCGAGTCTCCTTCGGGATGCTCACGATTATACCTGCATGTTTACTGACAGGTTAGGCAGGGAACTGGCCCAGGGAAGTTTTGCAACCCCCGGTCAGTCAGGAGCCATGGCTTTGGGGATAAAAAATCTCGTCAACAAATACCCTATAGACCATTACCAGCCTGGCGACGTATTCATTACCAATGATCCATGGGCTTTGGCAGGCCATTTGAATGATGTGTGCGTCATGAGCCCCATTTTCTACAAAGATCAGCTTGCTGCCTTTACTGCCTGCGTCTTTCATCACTCGGACATCGGCGGCCGCGTTGCCTCGGATAACCATGATGTCTTTGAAGAGGGCCTTTTTATCCCCTTTGTGAAGCTCTATGACAAGGGGGTCCTCAATGAGTCGGTCCTGGATATGATCCGGTGGAATGTTCGGACCAGGGATGAAGTGATCGGGGATATACGGTCCCAGATTGCAGCAAACCACGTGTGTGCAGACAAGGTTCGGCAGATGCTTGAGGAGAGCGGCCTCGACAACCTCGATGACCTGGCGGACCAGATTATCAGTCTTACCGAGAAGAGCATGAGGGAGGAAATCGCAAAGATCCCTGACGGTGTCTATCGGGCTGAAGGCAAAATAGAACAGATGAAGGGAAAAGAGGATATTGTGATCCGGGCCAAGGTCGAGATAAAGGGAAGCGATATTATCGTGGACCTTGACGGCACTTCAGGCCAGGTTGACTGGGGCGGCAACGTGGTCTTTAATTTTACCTTTGCCTATGTATTCATGGCAGTTAAGAGTATGTTTGCCCCTGATATCCCCAATAACGACGGCTGCGCAAGGCCCATACAGCTCTTTGCCCCTGAGGGGACGGTAGTGAACTGCAAGTTTCCTGCAGCGGTGGCTGCACGGATGGGGGTAGGCCATTTCCTTACAGAGGTCATTTACCGGGCCCTCTCCGATGTTCTCCCTAACCGGGTGATTGCAGGCTCCGGGGGCACCCCTGCGGCAATGAATGTCTTTTACGGTAAAAGAAAAGACGGGAAACCATGGCATTCCGTGATCATCAGAGGGGGCGGCATGGGCGCCGGCGCTGCAAATGACGGCAATTATGTCTACATATTCCCCGCCAACGGCGCAAATACACCAGTTGAAATATTCGAAAATGACACGCCCCTTATTGTGGAAAAAAGAGAGCTCCTCGCTGATTCCGGCGGCATTGGAAGGATGAAAGGGGGTCTCGGAAAAAGGGAGCTCTTCAGGATTCCTGATGACGAATATGCCCCTATACCGCCTGTTAACCTGGGCATTCAGGCAGGAAGATTCCTCTATCCGGCGGAAGGACTTTTTGACGGCAAATCCGGGACAAAGGCACAGTTCCTTGTGAACGGAACACCCGGAAATTCTTATGGATTAACCCAGTTGAAACCAGGTGATCGGGTGATCATCGACGCACCAGGCGGGGGTGGCTATGGCAATCCCCTTGAACGGGAGCCCGAAATGGTGGCCAGGGATGTGATCGAAGGATATATCAGCATTGAAAGCGCGCGGAACGATTATTCCGTGGCAATCGATCCCAATACCTTTGAGATAAACGTGGAAGAAACAAATAAACTTAGGAAGATCGGTTGAGTAAGGTGAGTGAGTTGAGTAAGATGATTCGGTTGAGTAAGGTGAGTGGGTTAAGTGAGTTGAGTAAGAAGATCGGTTGAGTAAGGTGAGTGGGTGAGTGAGTTAAGTAGGGAAAAAATAGATGACAAATCTCCCCCTGCCCCCTCTTTAGCTAAAGAGGGGTGACTCCTCGTTAAAGAGGGGTGACTCCTCCCTTTAAAAAAGGGAGGCTGGGAGGGATTTCCTCACTTACCCTACTCACCTTACTCAACTCACTTAACCGTAGTCAACAGAGGAGGAGGCGATAGATGGAAAGAACATTCGACACAACGGCGAAAACAGAGAAGGAGTTACAGGCCCTTCAGCTTGAGGGGCTGAAATGGACGGTAAACCACGTCTACAACGGCTCGGAAATATACAGAAATAAATTCGATGAAAAGGGCGTAAAGCCTGGCGATATCAAGGTCCTTGATGATATCAGGAAGCTCCCCTTTACAACCAGCACGGATCTGAAGGACGGCTACCCCTTCCCCCTGAGAAGCGTTCCCTTTGAGAAGGTTGTCCGTATTCACGCCTCAAGCGGAACAACAGGAAAACGGAAAGTCCTCTGTTATTCTGCAAAGGATGTGGACGACTGGGCAGAGATGTTTGCCCGGTGCTACTCCTACGCAGACTGCACCGCAGAGGACAGGATACAGATCGCCGTAGGATACGGGGTATGGACTGCAGGGTGGGGTTTCCAGAACGGCTGTGAACGGTTCGGCGCCATGTCAATACCCATCGGCCCCGGAAACACCGACATGCAGTGTCAGTTCCTCGAAGACTTCGGCACCACGGTTCTTTGCTGTACTGCTTCAATGGGGCTCCTTATGGCTGAAGAGATCGACCAGAGGGGTCTTAAGGGAAAGATTGCCCTCCGGAAGATGATTTTTGGCTCTGAAAGGGCAAGCGATGCGATGCGTACGAGAATATCGGAACTTTCCGGTGTAAGTTTTGATCAGCTATTCGATATACCGGGCATGACCGAACTCTACGGACCCGGTACAGGCCTTGACTGCAGGTACCACAGGGGGATTCACTACTGGGCCGATTACTATATACTTGAGATTCTGAACCCGGACACCCTGGAACCTGTTCAGCCGGGAGAAGTGGGGGAGATGGTCGTCACCACACTGAAAAAAGAGGCTGCACCCCTTATCCGTTACAGGACAAGGGATCTGACAAGGCTGATACCCGAAGTATGCCCCTGCGGGAGTATTATGCCCATGCATGACAGGATTCTTGGCAGATCCGATGATATGTTCATATACAAGGCAGTCAATATCTACCCCAGCCATATCGACCAGATACTCTCAAACATCAAAGGGGTGGGAAGCGAATATCAGATTGTCCTCTTCAGGAAGGAAGAGAGAGGCAAAGATCATATGACCCTCAGAGTTGAAAGGCTGCATGATTCACACCACCATGAAGACAAGCATCTGGGGAAGGCTGTAGAGCACGCCATAAAGAAACAGATACTGGTAAGCTGTGATGTAGAGATCGTTGACCACGGGTCATTGCCGAGGTCGGAACGGAAAACAAAAAGGGTGTTTGATAATAGAGACTGAATAATAGCGTAGAGCGTATAGCGGATAGCGGATAGGAAAACAAAAAGAATTATAAAGATTTTACTATGCGCTAAACGCTCTACGCTATCCGCTACAAAAAAGGAGGTTATTGTGAAAGGTTACGAATACCATAAGCCGTCCACTGTTAAAGAAGCGATTGATCTTATGGGGAGTCTTGAGAATGCGAAGTTTATTGCCGGGGGCACTGATGTGATGGTGCTGATCCGGCAGAAAAAACTCTCCCCTGCCCATCTGATCTCACTCAGGAATATCAGCGATCTTTCCTTCATGGAGACTGCGAATGGTTTCTTCATCGGGGGCGGGGTCACCCACAGCGAGATTGTGGGCAATGAATTCATACAAAAACACTACTCTGCCCTCTCTGATGCAGCAGGCAACATCGGGTCAAAGCAGATACGGAACGTTGCAACCCTCTGCGGCAATATATGCAATGCCGCCCCTTCTGCCGACTCAGCCTGTCCCCTTCTTGTTCTTGATGCAAAGGTACTGATTGCAGGACCGGACAAGGAACGGGAGATAGCCCTCGATGATTTCTTCCTGGGACCGAACAGGACAGCTCTTGAAAAGGGCGAGATGGTAAAGGGCTTCCATATGCCCCCATTCAATGAAAACACAGGTTCCACCTATATCAAGCATACAAGGAGGGCCGCAATGGACCTCCCCATACTCGGGATTGCAGCACGGGTAACCATAAAAATAGGGGGCAGCCAAATCGGCTGCAAAGATGCCTTCTGCACCATTGACACCATCTCAAACATACTGAAACACCTTGAAGGCGAAGACCTTGTGTGCGAAGATGTGCGCATCGCCATGGGTGTCGTTTCCCCGAAACCAATAAGGGCAAAAAAGGCAGAGGCAGCTCTCTTGGGCAAGGTCGTTTCGGAAAAGCTCTTTGAGGAAATTGCAGAAATTGCCGCATCAGAGGCTCAGCCGCGAGACAGCATAAGAGGCGAGGCGTGGTACCGGCGGGATATGATAAAGGTGCTTACAAAACGGGCCCTTCTCAAATCAATCGACCGCGTGATACGGCCTGATGATTTAATACATCCAGACAGGTTATGGTAAGGAGGTTGCTATGAAAAAAGAGATTACATTCACACTAAATAAGGAAAAAACAATTATGGAGGTTGACCCTCAGTGGACGCTCCTACATCTGCTCCGTGAAGTTCTTGAAATGACAGGCACAAAAGAGGGCTGCGGCTACGGCGAATGCGGGGCCTGCACCGTCATTATTGACGGCGAGGCAGTAAACTCATGCCTCTATCCTGTTATGGAAGTGGAAGGCCGTTCGGTTATGACCATCGAAGGTGTGGCGCTGAAAGACGGTAGTCTTGACCCCATCCAGCAGGCCTTTGTCGACGAAGGCGCGGTGCAATGCGGGTTTTGCATACCAGGCATGATCATGTCTTCGAAGGCGCTACTCGATAAAAAGGATAAACCGACAGAAGAAGAGATCAAAGAGAGCATCGAAGGTAATCTATGCAGGTGCACCGGTTATGTAAAGATTGTCGATGCCATAAAATCCGTTGCAGGTGGGAGGTAGCCATGGGCGATCTTAAGGTAATAGGGAAACGAATCCCGAAGAAGGATGCACCGTTGAAGACCACAGGCGCAGCCGTATACATTCAGGACATGAAGGTGCCGGGCATGCTCTATGGCAGGATCCTGTACAGTAAGTATCCTCATGCCAAAATAGTTAAAATCGATACAAGCAAAGCTGAGGCGCTTCCCGGCGTAAAGGTGGTCCTCACCGGCGCCGATGTACCCAATAATTTTAAATTTGGTTTCATTAAAGACAACCCTCCGCTGAAAACCGGCAAGGTCTTATCCACCAGAGATGAAGTGGCAGCTGTTGCGGCCATAAGCCCCGAGATTGCCGAAGAGGCCCTTGATCTTATTAACATTGAATACGAAGAATTGCCGGGTATTTTCGATCCCCTGGAGGCTATGAAGGAAGGGGCGGCAATGGTGCATGAAGAATTCAAATCGAATGTCCTCAAGATGCCCTGGAAGTTTGTCGCCGGTGATGTGGAGGCCGCGAAAAAGGCATCAGCCTTTATCGCCGAAGATACCTTCAGCACCCAGTGGGTGACACACTGTTGCCTTGGAACGAGCGGCTGCATTGCTTCCCTCGACATAAACAACAACCTCACCATGTACAGCAACACCCAGATACCGTCCCTTGCCCAGAATGACTTTCTGGAGGCACTGAAAGTCTTTGGCTTCAAGAATAAACGGGTGAGGGTTATTCAGTGTGTTATTGGCGGTGGCTTCGGCAGCAAGCTTGATACCTATGCTTACGAATACATCGCTATCCTCCTGGCGCTGAAGGCGAGAAAGCCGGTAAAGATTGTTTTCTCCCGGGAAGACGAATTTCTCGCCACATCCCCGCGGCAGTGCACCATCACCAAAATTTCCCAGGGTTGTGACAAGGATGGCCGTCTCACCTTCCGGGAAATGGAGATGATTCTCGATAATGGCGCCTATACATCGTGGGGCGCAACGACACCTTCCGTCATGATGGTGCCTATCTCGTCACTCTACAAGGTGCCCAACATTTTTTACCGCGCCAAGTGCGTCTATACGAACAACACTTACAGCCAGGCATTCAGGGGCTACGGAAATCCCCAGGCAACCTTTGCTATAGAATCGAACCTTGACCAGCTTGCAGAAAAGGCGGGCATTGATCCTCTGGAAATCCGCCGGATAAATGCAAATGAACCGGGCGAGGTGACGCCCCAGAATTTTAAAATCACTTCCTGCGGCATGAAAGAGTGTATCGATGAGGTTGTGAACAGGCTGGACTGGAAAAACAAAAGTGGAAAACATAACGGCAGGGGTGTGGGCATGGCAAGCCTCATCCATGTCGGCGGCGCCGCGCGGGTGTACAAGTCCGATGGCTGCGGGACCATCATTAAGGTGGACGATAACGGCAAAGTTGACGTCATTACCGGGTCTTCCGAAATCGGCCAGGGCTCCGAGACGATCATTTCCCAGATTGTCGCTGAAGTGCTGGGCATGAGCATCGATGATATCAACGTCATCAACAATGATACCGATGTATGTCCCTGGGACGTGGGCGCCCACGCCAGCAGGACCACCTTTGTGGCCGGTAATTCTGCCCTCGGGGCAGCGCAGAAAATAAAGACCCAGATCATGGAGATCGCTGCGAAAAACCTCGGTGAATCCCCGGAAGCACTGGAAATGAAGGACGGCATCATCTTCTCTGTAAAGGATAAAGAAAAGAACATCTCCCTTGGAAAGGTGCTCAGGAAGGTCCACTACACCCTGGGCGGCAGAATGCTCGTAGCAGAGCACTTCTACGATCCGCCAAATGAAAACTTTGATCAGAACTTCAAGGGTAACCTTTCCGTAGCCTACGCCTACGGCGCCCATGGAGTGGAAGTAGAGGTGGACAAAGAGACGGGGCAGGTGAAGATACTTAACTATATCGCCGCCCATGATGTGGGAAAGGCCTTGAACCCCATGCTGCTGGAAGGCCAGATCTACGGCGGCGGGCTCATGGGTATCGGCTATGCCCTCGGAGAAAAAATGATCTGGGATAAGGGCTATCTGAAAAATGGTACCTTCCTTGATTATAAGATGCCTACTGTTCAGGATGCACCACCGGTCCAGGCCGTCATCGTCGAAACTGACGAACAGGCCGGACCCTTCGGCGCAAAGGGCATCGGGGAACCGGGACTTGTCCCCACAGCGCCAGCCATCGCGAATGCCATTTATGACGCAGTGGGTGTGCGGATCAAGGATCTGCCCATTACCCCTGAGAAGGTGCTCGCAGCTTTAAAGGAGAAAGAAAAAGGGAACCCATAGATCAATCAAACCGGTCCTCGAGCGGCGCAAAACCCCCCTATACAATTTGAGCGCCGCCCTGGACCTTTAAAAAAAAGGAATCTACGTAAGGAGAGCAGTGCATGAAAAAACATTCAGTAATCAGGAGGCATATATGAGACTCCCGCCTTTTCAGTACCTGGAACCGGAAAATATCACAGAGGCCCTGTCGATGATGGATACCTACAAGGATACGGTGAAAATTATCGCCGGAGGGACAGAGGTCATCAACCATATGAAACATCGGCTCCTCAGTCCCGCCTTTGTCATGAATATTGCAAAACTGGGGGACCTCGGAGGCATCTCCGTTCTTGACCATGAAATCGTCCTGGGCGCCAGCACAACCCTTAAGGAAATCGCCAATTCGCCCGTTATAAAGGAGAAATGTAAGGCCATTGCAGAGGCCGCCTTTCAGGTAGCATCGCCGACAATTGCCGCCATGGGCACTATAGGGGGAAACATCCTCCAGAATACACGATGTATGACCTACAATCAGTCAGAGATCGTGCTGACAGGCCTTGATTCATGTCATAAAAGGGGCGGCACAATCTGTCTCGCGGTAAAGGGCAGCACACGCTGCTTCAGTGTCTACCAGGGCGATATGGCCCCGGCACTCATTGCCTTTGATGCACAATGTATACTCAGGAAAAGCGGAGCAACCCGCACCATCCCCATCATAGACCTTTTCACCGGGAATGGCGTACAGCCTTTTTCCATAGGGAGCGATGAAATACTGACGGGGATCATCATACCGAAACAGGATGGCACCTCTGGTTCTGCCTATAAGAAGCTCCGGATACGAGGAAGTATTGACTTCCCCCTTGTATCAGCAGCATCCGTCATATGGGTTGGAGCAGATGGGAAGATTACGTCAAGCCGTATGGTGATCGGCGCCGCAGGTCCTGCGCCGAGGATGGTAGAAGAGGCATCCCTTGCAATCCAGGGACAATTGCCCGGAGAGATTGACCTCGAAGCCCTGGCAGGAATGGCCTACGGGCTCACAGAAGGGGCAGACAATCTCGCCATGCCCGGGGCATACCGGAGAAAAATGGCACGGGTACTTTTGAAAAGGGCCGTTCAGGAAGCCCTCGAAGACGTAAAAAGGGGGATATAGCATGAAGAAGATAAAAGGATATTCCATCACCCTTACGGTAAATAATGAAAACTATGATTTGACGGCAGAACCGAACCGTACCCTCCTCGAGGTATTGCGTGACGATCTCCATCTCACCGGCACAAAAGAGAGCTGCGGCGAGGGGGCATGCGGGTCCTGCACCGTGCTTGTTGATGATCAGCCCGTACGGTCATGTCTCACCCTTGCGGTTGCCGTGGAAGGCAGACATATTACCACAATTGAAGGGCTTTCACAGGGAGGGGCGCTGCACCCTGTTCAGGACGCCTTTGTCGCACACCACGCGATTCAGTGCGGATTCTGCAGTCCGGGGATGATCCTCACCGCCTATGCGCTCCTCAAAGAAAACCCAAGCCCTACTGAAGAGGAAATACGGCGCGCCATATCAGGCAATGTCTGCCGGTGTACAGGCTACGCAAAAATTGTAGAGGCAATCAAATCCTTGGCAGATCAGGGGAGGCAGGAGCGATGAAAAAATTTGACCTAATCGGAAAAGATATGAAACGGGTAGATACCGCCTCAAAGGCAACAGGGGAGGCCCTCTTCTCAGGGGATCTCATACTGCCCCGGATGCTTGTGGGAAAGGTGCTCAGGTCACCCTACCCTCATGCGCGGATTATTTCAATTGACACCTCAAAGGCAGAGAAGCTCCCGGGGGTCAAGGCGGTGATCACAGCAAAGGATATGAGCGGCGATAAATGGGGCGTATTCAAATATACCCAGGATCAGCAGTTTCTCCCCACTGAAAAGGTACGCTATGTGGGCGAAGAAGTGGCTGCAGTCGCCGCAGTGGATGAAGATACGGCATTAGAGGCCCTTTCGCTCATCGATGTTCAATATGAGCCGCTCCCTGCGGTCTTTACTGTAGACGATGCCCTCGCGCCCAATGCGCCGCTCATCCATGATGTCTATCCGAGCAATATCAACATCCATGTAAAGATTGACGTGGGCGACGTGGAGAAGGGCTTCAGCGAGTCCTTTCTCGTAAGAGAAGATACCTTTACTGCGCCGGAGGACTCCTATTTTCAGGGTGAACCCTATGCAGTGGCAGCCCAGTTCGATAACGCAGGGAACCTTGAAATATGGATGCCTAACGCAGGTCCCCATCTGAAGGCAAAGCCCCTCTCAAATGTGCTCAAGATACCCCTCAACAAGGTGCGGGTACGAAAGATCACCATAGGCGGGGCATTCGGGGGCCGCTCGGAGATAGCGCCCGCAGATGTAATCTGCGCATTTCTTGCACGGAAGGCAAAACGTCCTGTGAAGATTATCTACACACGGGAAGAAAATACCGTTGCCACACGACAGGCCCACGCTATGGTGACTACAATCAAGACAGGCGTTGACAAGGAAGGGCACGTTGTGGCAAGAGACATCACATGCCGCATGGACGGCGGCGCTTACAGCAGCACGGGTCCTATTGCCGTCTCTGTCCCCTTTCTCTGCATGGAACAGGCATACCGGATGGAGAATATCCGGTACAACGGCTACAGGATCCTCACCAACAAACCCATCCGGGGCATGTTCCGTACCCACGGCAGGGCCTTTGCGTGCGGTGTTGACACCCAGCTTGATATGCTGGGCGCGGAACTGGGCATTGACCCCCTTACCATGCGCCTCCGAAATGCCCGTCAGACCGGGGATTATACACCGACGAAGTCCTTTGTGGCGAGCTGCGGCATGACGGAAACCATTATCAGGACCGGGGAGCAATCGGGGTGGAAAGAAAAATTCGGTAAACTTCCGCCCTTCCACGGCATCGGCATTGGCACCAACTCCGTGCAGACAGGATTCCCCATGGGTATCAGGGGCGGTTCCCAGGCATTCATCAAGCTTAATGAAGACGGCGGCATTACGGTCATTACGGGTATTGTCGATAACGGTCAGGGCAATGACAACATGATTGTTCAGATTGCAGCAGAGGAACTCGGCATCAGCCCTGATGATGTTCAGCTTATCAGCGCCGACACGGAGGTGACCCCCAGCGACCCGGGCTCATATTCCATGTGTGAAACCTTTATTGGAGGCAATGCAGTCAGACTTGCGGCACAGGATGTGAAAATGAAGCTTTTTAAGATAGCAGCGGGGGAGTTCGGCGTGGGTGAAGATGAGCTCACTGCAAGGGACAGAAAGATCTTTGTCACGAGCAATCCCGAAAAGTCGATGAATATTGCAAAGGCTGTGAGAATAGCCCTCTCCCGCAATGAATCGATAAGCGGAGAAGGGTCATACTGGCCCAATGTGGATGCAAAACGGGAATGGGTAAAAAATCCCTATGGTCAGCTTTCAGAGACCTTTTCCTTCGGCACGGTCATCGTGGAGGTAAAGGTTGATCCCGAGACAGGACAGGTGGAGGTTATAGAGGCATGGGCTGCCCAGGACGTGGGATATGCCCTCAACCCCAAGGTCATCGAGGGGCAGTTCGAAGGCGGTTTTGCCATGGGCGGCCAGGGGGGAATGCTGAGCGAATTTCACCAGTGGCATGAAGGCAGGGTGCTTAATCCCACCCATCTCGGATATATGGTGCCCCTTGCCATTGATATGCCGAAGATCAACAACATCATCGTGGAAACTATTGACCCTAACGGCCCTTACGGGGCCAAGGAAGCGGGCATGTCCGTAGCCATGAGCGCTGCCCAGGCATACAGCGGCGCCATAAGCAATGCAATCGGGGTATATCTGAAAGATTTCCCCCTGACGCCGGACATAATATTGAAGGCTATTGAAGGTAAAGGGAAAAGGGAACAGTAAAAAGTGAAAAGCCTTTGGAGGCCATATGAAGATAGAAAAGATTGATCATATCTGCTTTGTCGTAAAAGACCTTGAAGATACAAAAAGGATTTATAAGGACGATTTCGGGCTGATACCCGACTGTGAATATGTTGCCGAATCGGAAAAGATCAAGGTGGCGCGGTATTATATCGGCGAGGTGGCAGTAGAGTTCATGGAATCAACTACGTCCGACAGCGAGGTGGCAAAATTCATTGACACCAAAGGTGAAGGGGCCTTTCTCATCTCCTATAAGGTCGATGACCTTTCAAAGGCAATGGATGAGCTCAAGGCAAAAAATATCAAGCTCATCGACAACAAACCGCGGGAGCTCTTCGGGACCCGATATGCCTTTGTGCACCATCCCAACAAGCTTCACGGCGTACTTACCGAACTTCTTGAAGGAGATTTTGACATAAACAAAAGCTAAAAGGCTGTTTTGAGTGTTGAGTGTTGGGTTTTGTGTTAACAACTCAAAACTTAACACTCAACACTTAACACTCAACACTGCTTTTAAAAAAAGGAGGAAGAATGAAGGCATTAGTAGTAGGCGGAACAGGGGGTATGGGTCAGGGGGTTGCCCGGGACCTCATTAAACAAGAGAGAATCGAAAAGGTTGTTCTTGGTGATATAAATATTGATCCAAACAGGGTACAGGAAAAGCTTCGCGCCAGCAACAAGGTATCACTCATAAAAATCGATGTCAATGATCATGCCGGCATGGTAAAGGCAATCAGGGATGTGGACGTGGTGATCAACTGTGCGGGACCCTTCTATAAAACAGCAGTGGCAGTAGCAAAAGCAGCGGTTGAGGCAAAGGTCAACTATATCGACATCTGCGATGACTACGAAGCGGTCCCTATCCTCTTTGCCTCTGAAGACATTGACAAGGCCGCCAAAGAAGCGGGCATAACGGTCCTGACCGGCATGGGTTCCGATCCGGGAACAAACAATGTCCTCGTCAAATGGTACGCCGACCGGCTCGACCGTGTCGACGAGATTTACCTCTACTGGGTGGTAAGTATCGCCGAACTGGCCGGTGCGGCCTGGGACCACAGTCTCCACATGGTCCTGGGAAAAATACCCCAGTATATAGACGGCAAACTTGTTCAGGTAGACGGCGGCGGCGGCGAGGAGACGGAACACTTTCTGGAGCCGCTCGGCGAGTGCCTCATCAGCTATGTGGGCCATCCGCAGCCTATTACCATCCCCCGCTATATTAAAGGGGTAAAAACAGTGGTCATCAAAGGCGCGCTGATCCCCCGGTGGGTCGATACGCTCATCAAGGAGCAGAGAGACACGGGGCTTTTGAGCAGTGAGCCCATCGATGTGAAGGGGACCAAAGTGGTGCCCTATGATCTGACCCTCAAGCTCTGGGACACTATCCCCAAGGACAGGGATAACGGGCCTCAGGCCTCCGGTTTGAAGGTCATCGTGAAAGGTGAGAGACAGGGAAAACAGGTGACCTACACCGCCGACATCGTAGGCAGAATGGCTCCGGGCACAGGACTTCCCGCCTCCATTGCCGCGCTCATGATGGAAGCCGGTGAAGTGAAGGTAAAGGGTGTGGTGGCCCCGGAAGGTTGCATTGATCCCGACAAGTTTCTTGCGGAACTGCTAAAACGGGGAGCAAAGATACACCAGACAGAAACGATAAAATCAATGTTCGAATTATAGTTAAGTAGGGTGAGTAGGGTGAGTAAGTTAAGTATGGAGAAAAACGGTAGAGTGAGTTAAGTGGGAGAATCAGTTGAGTGAGGTGAGTAGGGTAAGTAAGTTAAGTATGGAGAAAAACGGTAGAGTGAGTTAAGTGGGAGAATCAGTTGAGTGAGGTGAGTAGGAGGATTGAGTTAAGTGGGGAAAGACGGACGCCGAATCTCCCCTGCCCCTCTTTAGGCAAAGAGGGGTGACTCCTCCCTTTGGAAAAGGGAGGCGGGGAGGGATTTCCTTACTCACCTTACTTAACCTACTTAACTTACTCAACTAAAAATATGGAGGATCTTTATGAAAGAATCAGCAAAACTGAATATAACTAAAAGCGTTGAACTTTTTGAGGAAGCAATGACTTTGGTGCCTGGCGGCGTCCTGGGTGCCCGGAAACCGGGCGATTTTATCATGGGGGAATATCCGATCTTTCTCGAATACGGCAAGGGCTGCAGGTTAACCGACGTTGACGGCAATGAATTTATCGATTTCCTATGCGGCTACGGACCGATCATCCTCGGCTACCGGGAAGATGAAGTCGATGACGCCGTTATCAGGCAGATAAAAGATAAAGGCTTCTGCTTCACCCTTACCCAGAGGTACCAGAATGAACTCGCGAAAAAGCTGACCGAGATCATCCCTTCCGCGGAATTGAGCATCTTCCTGAAGACCGGTTCAGATGCCACTACAGCAAGTATCCGCATTGCACGGGCCTATACAGGAAGAATGAAGGTGATGCGCTCCGGTTATCACGGCTGGCACGACTGGTGCGTTGAGATGAAGGGCGGCATCCCGGAAAAGTTCTATGAAGATGTCTATGAATTCCAGTACAACAATCTTGAACAACTCGAAGAGCTGATGGCAAAGCACGGCAAGGAGACTGCCGCTATTATCATGACCCCTTTCGGTCACCCCAACCACCAGAAGATGCAGGTACCGAACCCCGGGTTCCTTGAAGGGGTAAGAGCGCTTGCCACCAAGTACGGCGCAGTGCTCGTCTTTGACGAGGTCCGTACCTGCTTCAGGCTCAGAATGGGCGGGGCTCAGGAGCTCTATGGCGTCACCCCTGACCTCACAGTCCTTGGGAAAGGCATGGCCAACGGATATGCAATCAGCGTGGTGACCGGAAAGAAGGACGTTATGATGGCCGCGGCATCGAAGCTTTTCATATCCTCTACCTTCTTCCCGAATAGCGACGGGTATATCGCCGCCCTCAAGACCATTGAGATCATGGAACGGGAAAATGTCCTTGCCAACATATGGGAAAAGGGCGAGCGCCTTATGAAAAAGATTCAGGCAACCATAGACAAATATGACGTCGGGGCCGCGCTGACCGGCGTTGCGCCTATGTTTATGATCACCTTTGAGAGAGGTGATAATGATGAAAAACGTGCAAAGCGCACTGATTTCTATACCCAGCTTATCCGTAAAGGCTTCTTTTTTACCCCCCACCATCACGCCTATATCAGCTACAGGCATACTGAAGAGGATCTGAACCTGACGGCGAAGGCGATAGATGAGGCCATGGCCTATGTAAAAGAGAAATACGGAAAATAACTACTTGAAAACAGGCTCCTCCATTGCCCTCCCCCTCTGATGGAGGAGGGCAATGGTTGGGGTGAGGGTAAGGATAGGACAAATGAACGGTTTGAAGGTTGTCATAAAAGGTGCGGGCGAAATGGCTACCGGCATCGCGTGCAGGCTCTACACAGCGAACTTCACCAATATCCTGATGCTGGAAATCGGGCAGCCCCTCGCAATAAGACGGACTGTGGCCTTCAGTGAATCGGTCTATAACCGGGAGATCGAGGTAGAGGGCACAAAGGCGGTACTCGTACAGGACCTTGAGGACCTGCCCCGTCTCTGGGAAGGGGAGTGCATCGGCGTTATGGTAGACCCGGAATGGAAGGCCGTTCAAGCCCTCAAACCGGACGTGGTGATCGATGCGATCATGGCAAAGAAAAACCTGGGGACGAAAAGGGATGAGGCAGCACTCGTGGTCGGTGTAGGACCGGGCTTTGTCGCCCCTGACGATGTCCACATAGTGGTTGAAAGCAACAGAGGTCATAATCTCGGCAAAGTGATCTACAAAGGCTCTGCAGAGGCCCATACAGGCATACCTGGATCAACCATGGGCTTTACCGTAGAAAGGGTGCTGAGAGCGCCCCATGGGGGTATGGTGCGCCATGTACGGCAGATCGGGGATATTATTATGAAGGGCGACATCGCCCTCTATGTGGATAAAACCCCCGTTGTT
>PNOM01000007.1 GCA_013824835.1 Syntrophus sp. (in: bacteria)
ACCAGATCATGCTCGAATACCTCAAGTATCTTGCCATCTGTGCTATTCTCACCGTCTTTATCATGTCTATTTTAATTGTATTACGCAAGGCTTTCCCCCATAAGCTCGGAGAACCGACACAGCAGGTGGCAGGATATATGGCAGCCTTTGTTGCTACAATTTATGCATTTATTCTTGGATTTTCTATCATGGTCTTGTGGCAGATGCATGATACAGCAGAATCCACTGCCTCAAAAGAAGTGAACGAACTGAGGACAATGTACAGACTTGCAAAAACATCGCCGCATCCCGAAAAACTCTCTGGAAAAATCATTGAATATTTAAAGTGCGTTCACGATGAAGAGTGGAAGGATATGGCACATGGACATATAAGCAAAAGAGCGGAGCAACTGAAAGAACAGTTATGGGAACAGGTTATCACTGTGGTAAATACGTACAAAGGCGAAGGAGCCATTGCAACTGCATTGCTTGATAGCTTTATCCAGTTCAATACAAACAGGCAAGCCCGCATTGGCATGATCGACGGGAAGCTCCACCCCCTTCTTTTTATAGCACTGATGGCAGGAGGCATTTTCACGATAATGTCTTTTTACTTTTTAAGCATCAAAAATTCTACATGCCGCTTAATACTCGATGCCGCACTCATCGGGACAATCCTCGTCAATCTTTATCTTGTGTATGCTTTAAACAAACCTTTTTCCGGGACTCAATCCGCCGTCTCATCCAAGGCATTCTCCACGGGGCTGGAGGCTATATATCTGTATGAAGAAAAAGAGAGAAGCACAAATAAACGATGACAAGAAGGGAGGTCGGCCTCGCCTTCCCTCTCTATGCGCCTTTCTACACAAGATAGTGAAAAACGTGGAACCTGATAAAAGGGCAAATTGAGAAAATATATAGCGAGTTCACGAGCGAGAGGGGGAGGCCGGGTACCCGCTTCTTGCGGGTCGCGCTTTTGCCGGGAGAGGGGGCGACGCGAGCCCCAGTAACTGAATGCACTTAAATAGTCGATAGCAAGGGACAGATTAGGGAATTACTAAAAGGACAGATCGATAAAGTAATTTAGCTCGCACAGCGAGCGCGAGGGGGTGGCTCCGACAGCTTTGCTGTTGGAGGGGGCGACGCAAGCCCCATTAATAGCATATGTCTAATTCTTCAGATAAAATCACGAGACCGGACCCCGATGCCCTCCTTAAGCCTCTCGACATACTCTTTCTCGTGTATCTCTGTGATATTGTTCTTTTCCGCTTTTAAGTTTGTCTCAAATACATTTCTTCCTGATTCGAAGAGTCTCAGATAATAATCAGACATTGTTTCTACGCGACCCGCATTGTGCATGACGCTGGCAATAGAAGTTTTCATGTCATCAAGGCCGGAAAGCATACTCCTGGAATAGACAATAGAGTTGTAATTATCTTTCAGGATATTGTCCGATTCCTGACCCAGACTTCCCACATAATAGGAACAAAAACCTACAAGCGTAAAAATAATGAAGAACAGAAATCCTAAACCCAGTATGAGCTTCTTTTTCAGAGTCATGCTTCCTCCCTCTTAATGAGCCAGACCGGGATCTTGCGGGAAAATGGCTGCCCTCCTAATGCGCTTCGGTTGTTCCTGACGCGCTTGGCAACCGTTCCTGCAGGTAAGTCGGTCTATCCATTAGTCTAAATATTCCGATGTAAAATTGGCGTAAAAGGATGGATCAGAGGTGTAAAAAAAACATAAAGATATATAATAATAAAGAATCGCTTGCATTTCTATTATGTTTGCAGGAAAATGAAACAAAAGGGATGGATATTGTTGAAGATGCTGGATCTCGGCCACATCCTCACTTGAATGAAGGGAAACATATCTTGATAAAGAAAATAAAAACAATTAATGAATATGCCGTGTTCCATGACTTTGACTGGGATTCGAATATTAGAGACAAGGGCAACAACATTGTCGAATTTAAAAAGCTAAATATTTTATATGGTCACAATTATTCTGGCAAGACTACTTTATCTCGAATTTTTAGGACATTTGAAACAGGTTGCATGCATGAAAAATATCTGTCCTCACGGTTTAAACTCCAACATTCAGGGGCTGAGAATTTAAGCCATGAAACTGTGGATACCTGCCCTTATGTGATACGTGTCTATAATAGGGATTTTGTTGGCGAGAATTTAAAATGGTTAACAGATGAAGAAGGGAGCATTAAGCCATTTGCTATACTTGGTGAAAAGAATATTGAGATCGAAAAACAAATAGGAGAAAAGGAAAAAACACTCGGAAGCGAGGAAGGGAAGATAGGGCTCAGATATGATTTAAATATTAAAGCAGGTGAGCACCAAAAAAAACAAACAGAGAAAATAGATAAACAAAATATTCTTGGTGGTAAATTAAGAAAAAAAGCAAATGAGGATATAAAACGAAATTCCCTCTACAATGAAGTCACTTATAATATTGCCAAGATAAATGATGATATTAGGCATCTTAAGAACAAACCCATACTACTGCTGGAAGAAAAGGAAATTGAGGAAAAGAAAAAGTTATTAAAAGAACAAACCAAAGACAACATCCAGCTATTATTGGTTGTTATATCGACATTCCAAGCAATTTATGAAAAAACCGAAAAGTTACTCAGCAAGGAGATAAAACCAACTGAATCCATCCAAGACTTATTAAATGATGCTGTCCTGCAGGAATGGGTGAGAACCGGTATTGGATATCATAAGGAAAAAAGAACAAATTGTGCATTTTGTGGCGGGAAATTACCTGCTGGATTATGGGAAAAATTGGATGCACATTTTAGCAAAGAATCAGAAGAGCTTAGAAATAGCGTTAGGGACCACATAGCTCTCGTTGAACAGGATACGCAGAAGATAAATGGCATATTAAAGTTGGAGAAAGCGCACTTTTATTTTGTTTATCAGGAACGATTTGATGAAATGAAAAAAGAGTGGGACAACGAAGTTAAGCAGTATTGCTCAAACATGGACAACATGATCGCTGAGCTGAAAAACAGAGAAAAAGATATTTTTAAGACAAGGAAAGTAACTGGAATAATCGACAACTCCGAGAAAATACAAGGTTTACAAACCAGCTTTAATGAACTTATTAAGGAAAATAATAATAAGTCAGTTACATTAACCAAGGACCAGTCCTCGGCGAGAATAGACTTGCGTTTGGATGATGTTGCCAGATTTTTAAAAGGCATAGGCTATGACAATGAGCAAAAAAAGATAACAACACTGGCGAGCGAGGAAATTGAACTGAGTAAAGCCAAAGGAGAGTTGTCAGAAAAAATAAGGACGATAGAGTCAGAGATGAACAGTCTCAGAGTTCAACTAAAAGATGAAAGAAAAGGAGCAGACAAAGTCAATGAATATCTGAATCATTACTTCGGACATAAAGGATTAAAACTAGTTGCAGTGGAAAATAAAGAGGATTCTAGTTTTAACTTTCAGCTTATGCGAGGTGCGGATATTGCTCATAATCTGAGTGAGGGGGAGTGTAGCCTAGTTGCATTCTGTTATTTCGTGGCCAAGCTTGAAGATATTGATACGAAAAACAAGGAGCTGATTGTCTGGATAGATGATCCGGTTTCGAGCCTGGATAATAATCATGTCTTTTTTGTTTTTAGTCTGATCGAAAGTGTAATTGCAAGACCCGTGAAGCAAGCTGACGGCTCTAACGCATATAGCTACAAGCAACTGTTCATTTCTACGCATGATTTGGATTTCTTAAAATACCTAAAACGCCTTTCACACCCTAAGAAGGATACTGAATTCTTTTTAATTGAAGCAGGGAGCAAGGAAAGCAGCCTCAGGCTAATGCCTGATTATTTGAGAAATTATATCACCGAGTTCAATTATCTATTCCATCAAATATACAAATGTACTGACGAAAAGAACGCCAGCGCAGAACATGCCAGTTTTTACAATTTTGGCAATAATCTTAGAAAATTCTTGGAAGCCTATTTGTTTTACAAGTACCCAGTCAATAAGACCATACACGAGAAACTCAAATGGTTCTTTGGGGACGATCAAACTGCTGTTGATTTAACCAATAGGCTTGACAACGAATTGTCACACTTGGAAGAAATATTTGACAGAAGCATGCGGCCAATCGAAATACCTGAGATCCCAAAAGTAGCAAATTATGTTTTAACAAAGATAAGAGAGAAAGACAGTGAGCAGTTTAAGGCTCTATTGGAAAGCATTGGAGAGACTAATGAATAACGGCAGAAACAAATAGCACGACGCGGTTCATGTTAGTCATTGAAAAGCAAAGTCACTGTAGCGTCTATCGTTATCGAGAAAAAATTACATTGCTCCATGAACAGGTATCTGGAAGCCTGCACTGTTATATTTGAAGCGCGTGTTAACAATGTATAGATAAGGAAATCTATGAAAGTATTGCATACATCCGACTGGCACATTGGCCGCGCCCTTTATGGGCGCAAGCGTTACGAGGAGTTCGAGGCTTTTTTAAACTGGCTGACCAGCCTGATTGAAAGCGAGAATATCGATGTACTCCTTGTGGCGGGAGATGTCTTTGACAACAGTATGCCCAGCAATCATGCGCAGGAGCTTTATTATCGTTTTTTGTGCCACGTTGCAGCCTCCTCAGACCGCCACGTGGTGGTGACGGCAGGAAATCATGATTCGCCCTCCTTTCTGAATGCGCCCAGGGAACTCCTGAAATTTTTTAATGTCCATGTTGTGGGTTGCGCATCCATCCTTCCGGCGGATGAACTGATCGTACTGTTCGGGACGGATCATGAGCCACGGCTTATTGTCTGCGCCATCCCCTATCTCCGGGACCGCGATATTCGCACTGCCGAAGCCGGTGAAAGCATTGAGGACAAAGAGAGAAAGATCGCTGAAGGGATTAGGACCCATTACCGTCTGGTCTGCGAGGCAGCCGAACAGAAGCGAGCTCTACTCGAAAAGTCTGTCCCGATTGTCGCCATGGGGCATCTCTTTGCTGCCGGCGGCCAAACCGTGGATGGCGACGGGGTCCGTAATCTATATATCGGCTCCCTGGCCCAGGTCCGGACGGATGTGTTCCCCGAGTGCATCGACTACCTTGCTTTGGGTCATCTCCATGTGCCTCAAGTGGTGGGCGGTTCGGATTATATACGTTATTCAGGGTCTCCACTGCCCATCGGTTTCGGGGAAGCACAACAACAAAAGAGTGTTGTCCTTTTGGAGTTTTCGGGTAATATACCCAATATCACGAATGTTACCGTACCCCGGTTTCAAGAGTTGAAGACGTTGCGGGGAGATTGGCATACCATTGCCGGAGGCATTGAGGAACTGAAGGCCTGGGAAAGCAATGCCTGGCTGGAGATCGTCTATGAAGGCGATGAGATTGCCGGTAGTCTGAGCGATCGATTATATGAAGCCGTTTCGGGGACCGGCCTGGTGATTCTCCTTGTCAAGAACAACCGGGTGTTGGAACGCACTATGAGCGGCATGGATACGGAAGAAATGCTTGATGACCTTGATGTTTCAGATGTGTTTCAACGCTGTCTGCAATCCCATGATGTGCCGGAGGATCAGCAACGAGCGCTTTTGAGCGCCTACCAGGAAATCATCGTATCCCTGAATGAAGCGGACCCTATGGCTGAACAGGAGATGACATGAGGATACTCAATGTACGGTTCAAGAACCTGAACTCACTCACAGGGGAATGGCATCTCGATTTCACCCATCCGGACTATACGTCTGGCGGCATCTTCGCAATCACCGGCCCTACAGGCGCCGGCAAAACAACTATCCTGGATGCCGTCTGTCTCGCTGTTTACGGCATGACACCACGGCTGGACAAGGTGTCAAAAAGCGGCAACGAGATCATGTCGCGCCAGACAGGTGAATGTTTTGCCGAGGTTACATTCGAGACGCAGAAGGGCCGTTATCGTTGTCACTGGAGTCAGCGCCGCGCCCGGAAAAGGTCCGATGGTGAGTTGCAGCCCGCAAGGCATGAAGTGATCGATGCTCATACCGGAACCATCCTGGAATCACGGATAACTCAGGTAAGTGAATTCATAAAGGAAGTCACAGGCATGGACTTCAAGCGCTTCACCCGCTCTATGTTGCTTGCGCAAGGGGACTTCGCGGCCTTTCTCAATGCCTCTCCGGATGAGCGTGGGCCCATCCTCGAACAGATTACGGGCACTGCAATCTACAGCCAGATATCGATGAAAGTACACGAACGTCGCGGGGAAGAGCGGGACAGACTTGGACTGCTGCAAGCGGGGCTGAAAGGCATCCAGGTTTTGAGCGAAGATGAAGAAAGGGATCTGCAAACCGGCTTGGAGCAAAACCTGGCCCGGGAGGGAGATCTGGACAGCAGGGTTCAGGACCTTCGTAAGGCCATGCTCTGGCTTGAAGCAATAGCCAAGCTGGAAGAGGACATTGCCGATCTGAGCAGGCAATGGCAGGATTTCGAAGAGCGGCAACAGGCTTTTGAGCCCGAAGCACGCAGGCTGGACAGGTCAAGGAAGGCGCTGGGTCTCGAAGGCGACTACCGGGGTGCCATGTCTTTGCGTGCCCTGCAGGATAAGGAGACCAGGGAACTTTATGACGCCATCAGCGATCTGCCGCAAAAAGAGACTGCCTGCGCCGACGCGCGGACCGCGCTGGAGACCGCTGAAATGGAGCTAAAGGACGGGCGGACCAGACAGATGGCGGAAGCGCTGGTGATCAGAAAGGTGCGAGAGCTTGATGCTCGACTGGAAGAGCAGAAGAAGCAGCTTGATGAGAAGCAGAAGACAATAGAAGATGGAGAGACTCAAAAAAAGACGTACAAAAACCATCTCACAGGGATCGAGGCGTCTCTTAATAAAATTCGGATTGACTTGACCGCCGTTGATAATTATCTATCGGAGCACGCTACTGATGCGGGGTTGCCGGCAAGCATCGAGTTTATCACCAGAGGATTCGCAGCCCTTTCCGACCTGGAGGCCAAACGCCTCAAGGCACAAGAGAAGCTATCCGAGGCCGTCACGAAAAAAGAGTCTGCCATTGCAGCCAGTAAAAAGATTGAGGCCGACCATGGAAAATATCGCATAGAGTTGGAGGAAGGACAAAGAGCGCTAAAAGACTTGACTGATGAAATCGAAGTCGTTCTTCAGGGGCGCGACATAGGTTCATGGCGTGAGGAGGCGGATAGCCTTAAGAATCGCGACAAAGTTTTGGTACATGCTGCCGATACCATTGAACGTATCGGGCGGATGTGCTCGGCCCTGGCCGAACTGGAAGCTCGCCTGGAAACATTGAAGGCTGCTGAGGACAATCTCGCCGGCGAGATTAAATCATACACGGACAAGAAAAGACTCCTGGAGAAAGATATCGTCGCTTTGGAGATGCAGGTATCGCTGCTGAATCGCATCCGCAACCTTGAAGAGGATCGGAAACGGCTGGAAGACGGCAAGCCATGCCCGTTGTGCGGCGCTATCGATCATCCCTTTGCGCTTGGCAATGTTCCCGAATTGAACGATGCAGAAACGGAGCTGAAGAATCTCAAGGCCGAATTGAAAAGCCTGTCCGAGGTGTTGCGCAAACAGGAAAACAGGCTGGTGAAAATGGCAGCGGAAATCGAACATGCGGGAAAAGCCATGGTGGAGAAACAGACTGCGCTGGCTGTGGACGAAAAGCAGTGTGCTGATACCCTGGCAAAGCTTGATATCATCGTTTTACCTGAAGAACGCGCCGGGAAGGTGATTGAGGATCTCGCCCTCGTTCAGGTGAAGATCATCGAAATATCCCGAATCATCACCATGGTCGACAATATAGGCAGAAAAGAAAAGACTGCCCAGGGCGCTGTTGAGAAACTGCGCGTGCAATTCGAGGGAGCCAATAAGGCCCTTCACGATATTATGCGTAAACTGGAGACGTCCGGCATCGAATGTGAGCAGTTGTACAAAGAGTGCGATGCCTTGGCGGAAGAGACAGACAAGGCGCACGCCTCTGCGCTGAAGGATGTGGAACCCTTCGGGGTGAAGCAGATCCCTTCAGCGAATCTTGAGGCCATCCTGAAAGCACTTGATGAGCGCAAAGCTGCATGGCAGGCAAAGGCGGATGAGAAAACGTCCTGTGAGAAAAAGATAGTGGAACTGAAGGCTGCCATGGATAAGGATCAGACCCTCCTGAAGAACCTTGAGTCGGATTTGGCTGCCAGATACACAAACCGTGACAATCTGAGCAGGGCTTATGAGACCTTGAAGACCTCGCGCCAAGAGCTTTTCTCCGACAAGAACCCTGACCAGGAGGAAAAGCGTCTGGCTGACGCTGTGGATCGCGCGGGGCAAGCCTTTGAAAAAGCTCGCGAAACACATGGAAGGATCGATAAGGAGACCGGCGCGCTGAAAGAGAAGATTGCTGTCTTGAAAGAAAAAACAGAGAATAGGGCAGCGGAACTGGAGCAGGCGGAGCAGAAAATGGCTGGACGTATCACGCTTGCCGGGTTCGCCGACGAAGCGGACTATCTATCTGCCCGCCTAAGCGAAGAGGAACATGAAAGGCTGGATGGCCGGGAAAAATCTCTGATCAAGGAAAGAACAGAGCTGGATGCCCGACGGAAGGATCGGTCGGAGGCACTCGTTGCACAACGTGAAAAAAAGCTGACGGATCAGCCCCTGGAGGCGCTTCGCGAGGATATGGCCGCCTGCGAAATTGCTCTCAAGCAAATAAGCGAGAGTATCGGGGCGATCAAAAACAGTCTTGGCGAAAACACGAAACTGAGGGAGAAACTGCGGGAGAGCCTCCAGGCCATCGAGGCTCAGCAAAAGGAATGGGCCCGTTGGGATGCCCTGCATCAGCTCATCGGTTCGGCGGACGGCAAAAAATTCCGTAATTTTGCCCAGGGTCTGACCTTCGAGACCATGACAGCCCATGCCAATCGCCAACTCAGGAAGATGACGGACCGTTACCTTCTTGTTCGCGACACCTCGCAGCCGCTGGAGCTGAACGTCATCGACAACTACCAGGCTGGGGAGATCCGCTCCACAAAAAATCTCTCCGGCGGCGAAAGCTTTATTGTCAGTCTTGCTCTATCGCTCGGACTTTCTCAGATGGCGAGCCGCAATGTACGTATCGACTCGCTTTTTCTCGATGAGGGTTTCGGCAGCCTTGATGAAGATGCGCTTGAAACAGCATTGGAAACTCTCGCAGGGCTACAGCAGGATGGTAAATTGATCGGCGTCATATCCCATGTTCCGGCCCTAAAGGAGCGTATCGGCATTCAGATACAGGTCATCCCCAAAACAGGCGGGCGCAGCGTTATTGAAGGGCCAGGATGCCAACGATGCGAAACCGGATCAAGTATCAAGTAGGCAGGGAAAGGCGGGGACAATAATGATAAATAGCATCCCTGGGGAATAGGAAACCCGTGGCAGCAATATGTGTGGCTGAAAAGCCGAAAGGAAAGATGAACAATTCTGTGGTAATATAATAAATTAATGGAGGTGAAAATATGGAAAGAGAACTATTGCTCAAAAGGATTTCAATCAATCCGGAAATATGTTTTGGAAAACCATGTATACGTGGTACAAGGATATGGGTGTCTCTCATAGTGGACAGCCTTGCCGATGGTGTGAGCGAACAAGAGTTGCTGGAGACTTACCCGCAGCTTAAAATAGAGGACATTCGCGCTGCCCTTGCCTATGCCGCCGAAATGACCCGTGAACATATCATACCTATCCCTTTGGAGGCAACGGGAACATGAAAATAAAGCTTGACGAAAATCTTGATCCCCGGTTGTCGTCACTATTATCTACTGAAGGTTATGATGCTGATACTGTGCTTGATGAGGGTATTTCGGGTACTTCAGACAGAGGGATATATGATGTTTGTCTCGCAAAAAACCGTGTTTTGATAACCCTTGATCTTGATTTTTCAAATCCATTCCGTTTTCCACCAGAAAAAACCTCTGGAATTATTGTCCTTCGACCGGCACAACCTTCTCTACCCCTTATTAAATCTCTTTTTTTGACTCTCTTACCGGAGCTTCGTTCGAGAAGGGTTGAAGGAAGATTGTGGATAGTAGAACAAGGTCGAATCCGTGAGTATGATATGTTTACAGAAAGATAAATGACCTGGCTCACATCATACATCCCACGCCCTACACCCCCTCTCGTACCACCAATCTATACCCCACTCCCGGTTCGGTGATGATGTAGGCTGGTTGTGAAGGGTCGGTCTCGATTTTATGCCGGAGTTGACCGATATAGATGCGGAGGTAATGGGTCTGCTCCTGGTAGTTCGGCCCCCAGATGGTACGGAGGAGCTGCCTGTGGGTTACAACCCGTCCCGCCTGGAGCGCCAGGTATTTGAGTATTTCATATTCTGTGGGGGTCAGCTTGATCTCTTCTCCCCTGAGTATTACATTGCGCCGCGCCAGGTCCATGGTGAGTTCACCAAAGGTAAGTATCGGTTCATCGTCGGTTTTGGCTGCGTGACGGAGCGCCACCCGGAGCCGGGCAAGGAGTTCGCCCATGCTGAAGGGCTTGGTGACATAATCATCGGCGCCGGCATCGAGGGCATCAATCTTGTCGTCTTCATGCTCTCTTACTGAAAGAATGATGATGGGAGTCCGGGTCCACTCACGGAGGCGTTTAATTACCTCCACACCATCCATATCCGGTAAACCAAGATCCAGAATAATCAAGGCGGGGTGAAATATTGCTGCCTGATTGAGACCCTCATGCCCGTTGGCAGCTTCGCCGACATCATACCCGTTGCCTTCCAGGCCGACCTTCAGCATCCTGAGAATCTGTTTCTCGTCATCGATAACGAGTATGCGTGCACCTTCAGATGACATTCCCCTCTCCTTCCTTCATGTCCGGCGGCTCTGCTATGGGCAGTGAAAAGGTGAACCGGTTGCCGTATTCAGGAGATGCATCGACCCATATGCTGCCGCCGTGGGCCTCGATAATCCCTTTGCAGATAGAAAGGCCCAGCCCTGTTCCACTTATATGTCTGGAGGAATGTATCCGGTAAAATTTGTCAAAGACCCGGTCCCGCTCTATCAAAGGAATTGCAGGGCCCGGATCAGCGACAGCAACGAGAAGCGTATTGTCGTGATAATGAACTGAAATCGAGATTTCGCTGTTCTTAGGAGAATATTTGACCGCATTTTCCAGCAGGTTCACCAGCACCTGCTCTATAAGGATAAAATCTGCCTTTACCAGGGGGAGCTCAGGCGGGATATGAACCCTCACGGCATGGTGCTGCAAGGTCTCCTTTGTTGCCCCCAACACAACACCGATAATATCCTGAATATCACACCATTCAGCCTTCGGCTTCAATATACCGCTCTCAAGGCGTATCATATCAAGGAGATTTGCGATAAAACGGTTCATACGAAGGGCCTCTTCCTTGATCGTATGGAGCAGGATATCCTTGTTCGCCTCATTATACACACCTTTTTCTGAGATAAGGCTTGTTACGGCCCCCGTGATGGCGGCAAGAGGTGTGCGCATGTCATGGGAGACAGAATTTAATAATGCCCTGTGCAATTTTTCGGATTCAGCAAGCCACTTTGCCTGCTCGGCCTCTTTTGCGAGGCGCACACGGACTATCGCCATAGCAGCAAGATTGGTAAAGGCTTCGATAAGTTGACGCTGTTCCGAAGAGACGGTCTCCTCTTGATTATCCATTTTGATTGCAAGAACAGCGAGGGTTTTGTCTTCTGCTTTTACCGGGAAGATCAGCTCGCTTGCTTCTCTCAGGATGTCTGTTCCCTTGCCGGCGCTTAACCCATGTTCCAGAACCCAGTGAGCAACGGCCTGTTCCTTGCCGTCAGGCGAAGAAAGCTGTGGCGGATAGGAAGCAGCTTGACGCACAATATCATCATCCGGGCCGGACACCAGAATTGATACCTGGGCGTGTATTGTTTCAGATACTGTTTTTACCAGGGTTTGAAGGACCTGCGGGAGGTCGGTCTCTGCAGCGATTTCCTGACTGAGCGCATATAAGGCCCGTGTCCTTTCTTCACGTTGCCTGGATTTTTCCAGTTCATTCCGGAGTTTTGTCGCCATAGTCCCTGTTACAAGGGCTACAATAAGATATACAGCAAAAATGAAAAGGTCTCTCGCCTCGTTTACTGTAAAACTGAAAACAGGAGGCACAAAAAGAAAGTCAAAAGCCAGTACACCGATAATTGCTGCCTTAAATGCTTGTAAATTGACAAACATATTATTAAAATAGAACCTATGGAAGATATCACTAAATTTGCAATATATTGTGCCTATGAGTCAGGAAAGATCCAGTGCGATCATTACGAAAAGGGAGTGGAGATACGTCATAAGGGCGAGATTGATATTGTGACTGAGGTGGATATTGCCTGTCAAACGAGGATTATTCAACTCATAGAAGAACGCTTTCCTGAAGACGACATCATCAGTGAAGAGAAAACGAACTATTATGGGGGAACAAAAAACCGCTGGATTATTGACCCCCTGGACGGGACTACAAACTATGCACACGGATATCCCTTTTTCTGCACCTCCATTGCCTATGAACAAGGCGGCGAAGTCACCCACGGGGTAGTCTACAACCCTATTTTCAAAGAATTGTTTGTTGGAGAAAGGGGTAATGGCGCCTATCTGAACGGAAGGAAGATCAATGTCTCCCCTGTCAGGGATTTGAAGAAGGCCCTCCTCAGTACCGGTTTCCCCTATGACGTCGCTACAAACAAGAGGAACAATATCGCTAACTTTGAACGCTTTCTTTTTGAAGCCCAGGCCATAAGACGGGATGGTTCGGCAGCTCTGAACCTGTGCTACCTCGCATGCGGGAGATTCGACGGTTTCTGGGAATTAAAGCTTAACCCCTGGGATGTGGCTGCCGGCACACTGGTTGTCCGTGAATCAGGCGGGATGATTACAAACTTCAAGGGGGAGATCTACCGTATATATGGTGACGAGATCATTGCTTCCAATGGATTGGTTCATCAAAGAATGCTTGATGTTTTAGGGAAGGAGCCATGAAAGAGTATACCCTCGACGAGATCGGCAGTATTGTACGGCCAACCATGGGGGATAATATCCCCCTTGTGTTTTACAGGATATTAAGAATCATCGGCATGCGCCGTATTCTGGGGGAGAGTTCCGGGGCAACCCTCTACATGATGGGAAAGCAGGTAGGGGGAATGCTCGACGCGCAGAATATCGATGAATTCAGGCAAAGGATTATTGAAATGAAGGTGGGCGTCCCTGAGCTCGAGGTTGTCGACGAAGATCATGTCTTGGTGAAGCTCTATGAGTGTATTACCTGTGCAGGCTTTTCTTATACGGGGGAGATGTTCTGCGATATGGAGAGCGGGATCATTGCGGGCATGTTGGAAAAGGTCTATGGCAGGAAGGCAAAATCTACCCAGACCAAGAGCTGGTCCATGGGGTACAATTACTGCGAGTTTGAGGTGCTCCTCTACTGATGGAGAGTGAAAACGAGGTTTTACAGAAAAGCAGGAGAGAGCTCGAAATTGAGCTTGAGGAGACAAAAAGCCTGTCACAGGCAAGAAGTACGCTACTTGAAGCCAACATACACGAACTCAATGATATATACCATGTATTAGACGAACGGATAAAAGACTTAAGAAAGCGGGATGCCCGGATCAAGGGTTTTGAGGATGAGCTGATCAGGGCAAATAAGCTTTCTACCCTCGGGGAACTCGCGTCTTCCATAGCCCATGAGATAAAAAATCCCTTAATCGCCATAGAGGGCTTTGCGAAAAGGATAGAACAGGCTAAGGACCGGTCAAAGATCGAACAATATGCAAAGGTTATCAAAGGGGAAGCAGAACGGTTATCAAAGGTACTCACAAAGCTTCTCGATTTCTCAAGGATGGACGAGCCGAAAAAGGAGCATATAGACCCGAACGGAATCGTTGATGACACGGTACTCTTCATGGAACACCATCTCACGCGGTTTAAGAATGTGACCCTTACGGTAGAAAAGGAGGACAACCTTCCCTATATTGAGGTTGACAAGATACATGTTCAGCAGGCCCTGGTAAATATCATTATAAACGCTGCCCAGGCCATGCCTCACGGGGGAGGCATTCACATCAGCACTTCCCTGCGGGACAGATATGTAGTGCTCTCAATCTCCGATGAGGGAATCGGCATTAAAGCAGAAGACATTCCCAGAATTTTCGAATCCTTTTTTACTACCAAGGCAAAAGGCGAGGGTACAGGGCTCGGTCTTTCTCTCAGTAAACGGCTTATAGAGGCAAATGGGGGCAAAATAGAAGTCGAGAGCAGCCCGGGCTCAGGCAGTACATTCAGGCTCTTTTTGCCTGCCCCGGGCAAAACCCTTTAAACCCAGATAAATTGTTTGAGCGTGTTTGCGTGGAATATCCCGACACCATGCTCATCCTAATGGAAAATCTGGGTTTAAAATTCTATTTTCATGCCGTCATGGGCCGCAATAACCTCTATCCCTGTCTCCTTTTTCAGTTGCTCTGCATGGAGGTAGGGTTTTTCGTTTATGATATTCATGCCGAAATGGGTCATAATTGCAACCTCTGGTTTTACCCGCCTGATGATCGTCGCAAAATCGTGAAGAGAAAGGTGGTCCAGGGGGTGATGCTTTTCAATGGGCTTTGACCGGAGTACGTTGATGATGAGGTAGTCGGTATGATAGAAATCAGGCAGTTCGTCGAAAAAGCGTGTGTCTGTGATAAGGCCGATGGTTTTATTCAAATGAAAGATAAGCCCGTAGGTCTCCACAGAATGGATATGCCTCACAGGTACAGTGAAGGTTATATCCTTTATGGCATAGCTCTGCTTTGCCTTCAAAATCTCGATCTTTTCAATGTATCCGCGGGTATGCTTGAGAACAACTGGGTCCTCTGAAAGGGCATCTTCAGGACAAAAAAGGGCCCCCCTCTTTTTGAAACCCCCGTCAGTGATGGCCTCGATCATGATGTTCACATCATTGGCATGGTCCAGATGCTTGTGGGTAAGGATGACCCCGTCGAGTTGTCCCGGGTCAAAACGTTCCCTTGAACCGTGCATCTTCACGATTGCCCCGGGACCGGGGTCAATGGAGAGATTTGTCTCCTTATAATGGAGCCAGAGCCCTCCTGTAGCCCGCAGTTGCCTCGACGTTACAAACCGGGCACCCCCTGTTCCGAAGAATTTTATAAAACCTTCCATTTTAAACCCCTTTTATGGTATTGGTACTAAGGAATCTATTTTATATGAATTACGAAGAGGAATGTCAACGTGGATCGCATAGAATATTCAATTCGTGACACATCCTTGGGCAATCTGGTGCTTGTGGCAAGGAATGCACAACTGATCACGCTCGATATTACAAAGCAGACCGAATATGAGATAAAAAAAGGGCTACAGGCGCGCTATGCTGAGGCATCTGAATCAGACAAACCCTTCAGGGTCATTTGTCTGCTCCTTGACCGGTATCTAAAGGGGGAACAGGTAGATTTTAACGTTGATGTTGATATCTCCCAGGAGGGAAAATTTACACAAAGGGTCCTTGAAGAATTGCGAAAGATACCCTACGGACAGACAAGAAGCTACGGATGGCTTGCAAAAAAGCTGGGATATACGAACGCAGCCCGTGCTGTCGGCCAGGCCCTCGGGAGAAATCCGATCCCGATTGTGATCCCCTGTCACAGGGTTATCAGGGAGGATGGTTCTATTGGCGGTTTTTCTATGGGGATACAAATAAAGGAAAGGCTCCTTGCCCTGGAAGGGGTGAATGTTAAGAACCACCATTAATAGATTTTCGCGGACTCGCTGCCGCGACGCTTAAGGTGTTGATTTCCTGAATTATGTCTGATAGAATTTGCTTAAAATAATTGCTCGGGGGGTAAAAACATGAAAATAGATGCAGTAAAGTGTCTGTTGGAGAATGATCAGCTCTCCAACGAAATGGTGTTGCTCAATGTAGATAACACAAATGTCCTTAAGAAGAATCTTGAAAAAGAACACCGGGCAACCGTCTTTATTGTCCGATCAAAGGATTTTTCATATTTGCTCAGATTTGAGGATATTCTTGAAGATAGAGGAGTAAAACAGAAAACTACAGAGCTTTCAAAACTGGTTCTCGGACGAAACAAGATCCCTTTCGTAGACAGCAATTATAGCTCGTCCTGGAAGCTTTTGAGCGGAGTACTCACCCTTCTCGCGAATGCGGAAGGCGTAGCCCGGGATAAACCGGGAAAGCAATTTTTTATTATTGGTACAAATGAAGAGGTTTTTGATAAAATTTGGAAGCCCAACACAGAGACTTTGCACGCCAGGCGTTCCGTAACCGCATCAACGCCCCCTCCATTGGCAGAAGACGATACCATACCAACAAAAACCGAAAACCTTCCCGAGAAAGAAAGAAGTCCCCATAAGAGTTCTGACGGTGTGCCGGAGAGCACAGAGAGTTTTTTGCAGAGAGACAGTTCGCTCTCAACCCCTCTCATCTCTCCCGCGGAAACAACAAGGATAGGGGCAGAGCTTGGGCATGTCTATATTGGACAGGCAGCTGAGGTCGAGCTCGTTCGCCGCCTCATCGTTAAGGCAGGGGAAAGGGATTTTTCTGTACTCATACTCGGTGAGAACGGCACAGGCAAACAGATCGTTGCAAGGCAGATACACAGATCAAACCAGCGGAGAGATGCCGTTTTCATTACATGCAACTGCGGCGCTCAACCCCATGAATTGCTTGAATCCGAATTGTTCGGTCATAAAAAAGGAGCCTTAGCCGGGGCAGCCTACGAAAGAACAGGTTTATGGAGGCAGGCAGACAAGGGTACGCTTTTCCTTGATGAGGTAGGCGAACTTTCCCCGGACCTTCAGACAAAGGTCCTACAGGCAATCATTGGAAATAAGATCAAGCCTGTCGGAGAAACTGAAGGAATCCCGGTTGACGTGAGGGTGATTGCTGCGAGCAGCAAGGATCTCTTTACCATGGTGCAAACAGGCCGTTTCAGGGAGGATCTCTATTATCAGCTTCAGGACATCGTGATACATGCCCCTCCCCTCAGGGACCATATTGAGGACATTCCAGTAATGGCACAGGTCTTCTGGAAAGAGACAGCAGGTCAGGATGCCGTGGCCTTGCCTGCCGATATCATTGGCGAACTGCAGCAATACAACTGGCCGGGCAATGCAAGTGAGCTCAAGACAATCCTTACAAACCTCTACAACCTTTTTCAGAAGGCGAAACCCATGACTCTCACCCATCTGAGGGCTACCCTCCAGTACGGGGGACAGGTTACGAACTGGGAACCCTTAGAGAAACCACGCCCTGAGGTTGCCATGTTATTCAGTATCATGGAATGTATCCGTCACCTGAAATGTGTCCATGAAGTAATCACCAATGCCCGGGCAACCATCGAGCCCTGCGTGGGAAGAATGGAAGACAATCCGGAGATTGTCGACGCTGTGTATTTAAATCTCCAGTGCCGTCTGGACACAATCGAGATGCTCTGTCTGAGCCCCTTAAGGTTTTCCTCTCAGCCTGTCTACGATAGTATAAATCTCCTGAAATCAAGGCTCCTCTTCTTCAGGGAACTTCTGAAGATTAATATACCCGCTGCCCAGAGACACTGGCCTGACCAGATTGCCGGTACCTTCCGCAATACAATATCGGAAATAGGAGCTACGATTTCAAAACTGAAGGATAAAGCCGGAAAGGTGATGTCTCCGGACTGATCTACTCGTTCATACTGCCTGTCCGATACCCTTTAAGATCAAGGGCAACATAAGTAAATCCGTATGCCTTCAGCCCTGTGTTGATCTTCTCTTTATTGGCAATAATGATATGATATTCCTGATCAGTTACCTCAATCCTTGCCACATTGCCGTGATATCTGACCCTTACCTGGGTTATCCCGAGGCCCCTTAGAAACTCCTCCGAGAATTCAATTTTCTTAAGCAGGGCGATATCAATGGGTGTATTGTAAGGTATCCTGGAGACAAGGCAGGCCAAAGACGGTTTGTTATAGGTGGGCAAACCAAGGGTCTTTGAAAGCCCCCTGATCTCTCCTTTTGTCAGCCCTGCCATAAGAAGGGGGCTTACCACATTCCTCTCTGCACAGGCCTTTCTACCCGGCCTGAAATCATCCATATCATCGAGGTTCGAGCCTTCAAGTATAACGTTCAGCCCCCTTTCCCTTGCTGTCTCCTCAGCCATATCAAAGAGGTGGAGCTTGCAGTAATAACATCTGTTCCGGGGGTTTTGCACAAAATCAATATCATTCATTTCCGAGGTTTCAACGCATATGTAGTCTGCGCCTATGAGATCAGCACATTTCTTCGCATCCTCGATCTCCTTTGCCGGATAGGCAGGGGAAGAACCAATGAAGGCAAGCACGTGCTCTTTGCCGAGCACATCAATGCAGCACTTCAGGAGGAATGTGCTGTCTACACCGCCTGAGTATGCGACAAGGACACCTTCAAAGCCCTTAATGATTTCCTGCAGGTGTGCGAACTTTGCGTTCGTATCATCCATATCAATAGTCTCCTTCTACACCCTTCTGGCTGTCAGGGGGGCATCGACAGACACAAGGGTGCCTTTGCCGGGCCTCGTGTCTATTAAAAACTTTCCCCGGATAAACCTCACCCGTTCCTTCATACTCACAAGACCAAGACCTGCCTTGCCCCGCTGGATCGGTTTCCCCTCAAACCCGACACCATCATCCTCAACAGATACATGAAGGGAATCTCCTTCCCCCAGAAGAAATACATGGACTGTTTTCGCCTGGGCATGTTTTGCAACATTCCGTAGGGCCTCCTGGACGACCCTGTATAGAGGAACGGCTATCTCCTTGGCAACGGGTTCGGGCACGTCCCTTATCACCAACTGAACGTCTATGCCTTCCTGCTGAGAGAAATGGATACACTCCGATTCGATCGCCTTGGCCAGCCCAAGGTCATCGATAATCGAGGGGTGAAGTTGACGGGAGAGGTGGTGCAGGTCAGCAGAGAGTTTCACGAGCTGTTCTTTTAGTCCTTCAACTCTCGGAACAACCTCTTCGCACTTCATTGCAAGCTCCTGTTCCAATATTCCTGCATCGATGGCGAGGACTGCAAGCCGCTGGGTAAAATCGTCGTGGAGTTCCCTGGCCACACGGCGGCGTTCCTCCTCCTCTGCCGAGAGGAGCTTGCCGGTCAGTTTTCTTAAGTCTCTCTGGCTGATCCTGAGGGCAAGATCACTCTCCTTCAATTTCTCCGCTGCCTGTCTGCGCTCGGCGATTTCACGGGCAAGCTGCTCATTTGCCGTTACAAGCTCAATGGTCCGCTCCGCAACCCGCTGTTCAAGGACATCATTGATTCTTTCACGCTCCTCTTCAGCACGCTTGCGCTCAGTAATGTCAATAAAAGAGACCAGTACTCTTGATAGGGTTTCCTCATGGCCGGGCACAACGGATAATCGAAGGGCCACACTCATCCGTTCACCGGCCATATTTCTGATAGGGACCTCACGGTCAAACCTGATATGACCTTCTGCCAGGGCAATCAACTCTTCATGAAATACAACCCACGATTCTTCGAGGAAATAATAGGGCAGGTTGGCGGAAATCTCTTCTTTCCTGTGGACCCCGAAAAGGACAAGGCTTTCATGGTTCACATCCAGTATTTTTACCATCCCTGCATAACGGACAACTTCCTGGGGATTTTCCTCAAAATATCTCCTGAAGTCCTGAACGCCTGCCCACTTCAGAAGATCAAAATATATCTTAATTTCTGAGAAATCCTCCTCCCATAGCGCAATAGAAGAATCCTCAAAGAGGCTTCGATAACGGTCCTCGCTCTGCCGCTGTGATTCATCTGCCCTCTTGCGTTCAATGGTCTTTCCCAATCTGCCTGAAAGGGCCTTGAGGAGATCCAGCTCCTCATTGTAAAACGGTCCCTCGTCACATTCCGGTCTCTCCTCGAGGTAACATGCCTCAAGGCTGCCCTCATACTGCCCGTGTACCAGAACAGGGCTCTCCTGTCTCCAGATGGTTTCACGAAAACCTGGAGTGTCAAAAACATCACCTTCGAGAACAAGGCGTGCACAGGCAATCCCTGGATACTGCAATCCCTGGGGGATCAGATCCACCAATCCTTGACACACATCAGACAGGGAAACACCGGGTCTTTCAAGAAGATCTGAAAAGGCGTAAAGACAATTGAGCTCCTTAACCCTTTTTCCAAGGTCATAGGTTTTCCGTTCCAGGGCCTCCTCTATTGCTACACGCTGAATGGCTGTACCCAGTTGTATTGCCGCCCCTTCAATTATCTCAATAAGTTCAAGGGGAACCTTGTTTTCTGCTCTGTCGGCCACATGGATCAAACCAAGGACTCGATCCCCACCACGAATAGGAATCAGTGCGACAGACTCATATCCATGCTGATTGCATGCGTTTCGGGTTGCCCCTTTTGTCTCTTCAGGAACATTGGCAAGAAAGCGCGTCGTCCCATTCATATAAAATGAACCGCCTTTTGTAAAAAACGGCAACTGAGGGTCAACCGTTCCTGTTACCACATTGATGCACATGCAGTGGTCATTATGAATAGAGAGAGGACTCTCCAATTCAAAGAATTCCCGGCTGAAACCATCGTAGTCCTCGTAAGGGATATTGCCCGCTTCATCCAGTATACGGATGCCTATCCCCTTGCAGCCGGTAAGTTTCTTGAGCTCCGCTATGAACTCTTTCAACAGAGGCTTCATAGCAATCTGGCTGTTTGCAAGGACCAGGAAACGGTTTGAAGCGAGCAGGGCCATCTCTGCCCTTTTGCGCTCCGTAATATCGTATGCAGTGTGGACTGAGCCGATGACCTCATTCTCATGGTCCCGTATCGGCGAAACAGAGACAAGGAGATATTTTTGAAGGCGGGGCTCGAAAAATTCCTCTACGGTCGGATTTTTACTGATCAGGGTCTGTCTGTGGGGACAATTTAACCAGGGCTCGTCTGTGCCGTGGATGATTTCGTAGCATTTTTTTCCAATAAGCCATTCCGCTTCCATTCCGAAGGCATCGAGGAAGGCTTTGTTTGCCTTAACAATTCTAAAATCCCTGTCGTGAATGGAGATCATATCCGGGACAGAATTAAAGGTAACCTCCCATTCGTCAGAAGAGAGGGCAGTCTTTTCGCCCCTGCCTATACCCAACCCTTCCCGGGGAAGGCAGGTTTCGTTTTTCAGATATGGCCTATTCATCGGGTCATCACACATAGTCTATCCCTTAGCAACGGATCTGCATGGATGATATCCTCCCCATTCGCAGCAATTTGTTACAACATGGACTCCGGGGCAAAGAAGGATAAGATTTTAGTCGACAGTTTCTGCCAAAACCCGGCAAAAGGCTCGTCATTGTATATGACCTTTTCTCCCTCCTCTTCGCCGATCCAGATCAACCGGTCCGTAAGGCCTGACGGGTTGTCATCAGAGGGTTCGGTCTTCTCAAGCTCTACCTTGAAGCTAACCTCCGGTAGAGCGCTCATATCAAACCGGGACGCAAACATCTCGCAAAGCTCCGGGCTCTCCACCACCAAACCCACCTCAGTATTGAGATATCTGGACCGCGGGTCCAGGTTCGCTGATCCTACAAAGATGGCTTTACGGTCAAAGATCATAGCCTTTGCATGAAGGCTCGCCCCTGCCGAACCAAATCTCTCGCGAGTTTCCGGTCCACGCTTCTGGTCCGGGTTAGGCCGTACCTCATAGATCTCGATACCGTTCCGGAGCATCTCCTTTCTGTACCGGGCATATCCACCGTGTACGACTGACACATCATTTGAAGCCAGTGAGTTTGTGAGTATCCGGATCCGCACACCCTTGGCACGCAAGGATTTGAGCGCGGCAAGCCCTCCTTTGCCGGGCACAAAGTATGGGGATATCAGGATTAGTTCGGACTTTAACCCTGTGAAGTAAGGGGTTAACTTTGGCCACAGGGTAATACTATCATCAGGCCTTCCGTGGCTTTTTATCTTCTCCGGCATATCATATATGAGCTTTGCATTGGCCCATATAAAAGGCATGTTTTGCTCTTTTAACCTACTCATAAGAGCTGTGTTTTTCAAGCGCTTTGCATACAACGACTCCTTTTGAGCCTCAATATGGGACAAAAGCACCGTTGAAACATCCTTTAGATCCGCTTCGGTTCTGGTAACAGGGACAAGGGCCTCTATTGGGAACGCAAGGTCGCTGTTCCAGAATCTGTCAAAATCCTTTCCGCATTCCTCCACTACAGGTCCCACAGTAAGAACATCTACGTCCCCGAAATTCACATCCTCCCGAGCAGCAAAATATTCATCCCCAAGGTTTCTCCCTCCCACAACCGCGACAGCTCCGTCTGCTATAAACATCTTGTTGTGCATTCTGCGTTGAATCCTTGAAAAATCTGTTATATAGTCATGTATCCTCGCAAAAGCAGAACGTCCCGAGTAGGGGTTGAATATACGGACATCAATGTTTTTATGGGCTGAGTAGCTGGCAATATCAAGACCCGCACCTTTTATATACATACCATCAACGAGAATCCTGACACGAACCCCCCTATCGGCAGCTTTCAAAATATGCCCTAAAAGCAGCTTCCCTGTAAGGTCAAAATGGACAATATAATACTGAAGGTCAAGTGTCTTTTCAGCAGCCCCTATAAGAGCAGCCCGGGCCAGAAAAGCGTCTAACCCGCCGTTGAGGACATAAAAACCGGACTTCTCCGGATTCTCGTTGCAAAGCTTACTGACATTGGTACAAAGATTGGTTTGTTCTGGCCGGTCAAAGGCAGTAGACACTTCACGGGGATAATCGACCGGCAGGGTTGCACATCCGGGAAGAAAGAGCACACAGAGAGAAAAACTTAGAAAAAAACCGGACAATATGGGAGATAGATAGCGCCTTCTCATGGGGTGGCCTCCTCTTTAAGGCAAGTAATCAGTTATTCTTACATGCGGGTCTTGAACTATCATTTTTCCCGTCATTCTCTTCCCTTTTTTCATTGCAGACCAAAATCAAATAATTATCCACCATTTTCCTGCAATCTCATCATTTTATCAACTATTTTTTTATCTGACCATAAGGTTTCCCGTAAATATAGCGCCTAACTCCTGAATTGTAAATTTCAGGCCAGAAGCAAGGCCCGCACAAGGGCTTGACAGGGCATAGGCAACAATATAAGATTGAAAGAAATTATGGATATCGAATCAACAGATTCACTGCCCCGCGAAACCGTCCTGGAGGATTTGCCTGCGCCTGAACCCCTTTTTCCTGAACAAAGATTAATCAACCGGAGACAAATCTGGGCAAACAATCGTTTTCGGATGGAAATGGAAAACATGAAAACTAAACGTTATGGAAATAGAGGACGTCACCACTGGTATGAGCTGCTCCTCATGATGAAGGTTTTCGGATTCGTGTTGCGCCTCACAAACCTTTACCAAAGGGGGATGCGCAATGCAGAAAATATTGTACTGAGGGAGATACCCCTCTATTTTCCGAATTTACCACAGGCTTTTGACGGCTTTACCATTCTTCACCTCTCTGACTTGCATATGGATGGGATGAAAGACCTGGAGGATAAAATCCTTGGTGTTTTGGAGAACAGGACCGTAGATTTATGTGTATTAACCGGGGATTATCGAACAGAACTCCACGGACTCCACAAACACATAATCAGGAGCCTTGAGTATTTGATCGGCCGTATCCATAGTACGCACGGATTCATTGGGATTTTAGGCAATCACGATGGATGCCATATGCTCAACCCCATGGAACAGATCGGGATTACCATGCTGGTCAATTCGACCTGCTTAATTCATAAGGGCAATGAGCGCATCAGGATTATCGGCACTGATGACGTACATTATTATTACACGGATCAAGCCCTCCATGCCCTGGAGCATGCCGACGACACGTTTTCTATCGCCCTGGTTCATTCCCCCGAGCTGTACGATATTGCGGCCATAATGGGGGTGGATCTCTATCTGTGTGGTCATACCCATGCCGGTCAGGTATGCTTGCCAAACGGGAAGGCCTTGTTTGCCCATCTGAACCGGGGACGAAAATACTATCGTGGACATTGGAGCTATCTTGAGATGCAGGGCATAACCCATGCCGGCGTAGGGACCTCAGGGATTCCGGTCCGGTTCAATACCCGGGGCGAGGCGCTGATTCATCATTTACACAGACAGCCCCCGTGTCCTGATATGTAAAGGACGGGATGTGAATTTCTCAAGTAGAAAAAACGGATCATTTAAGGTAGTATAACATGGAGCAATGAAGTACCCCGTGGTAAGCCGCGGGGCAACAAACGGCATATTTTAAGGAGTTGTTATGGCGAAACCAAAAGTGCTTATTCTTATGGGTAGTGACAGCGATCTCAAAACCGTTGAAGAGGCTGCGAAGTTTCTGAAGGAAGCAGGCGTTGACTTTACAATGGACATATCCTCTGCCCACAGAAATCCAGAGAAGACCGTCGAGTACGCGAAAAAGGCCCGGGAGGAGGGTTTTGAGGTGATTATTGCAGCAGCCGGCATGGCTGCCCACCTGCCCGGCGTACTTGCATCCCATACGACCCTTCCTGTAATCGGAATACCCATGAGTGGAGGCGCATTAGGGGGGGTAGATGCGGTCCTCTCTATACTGCAAATGCCGAAGGGTATTCCTGTAGCCACTGTAGGTATCGATGCGGCACGGAATGCAGGGATACTTGCCTGTCAGATACTCTCCATCAAATATGAAGAGGTGAGGATAAAACTGGAAGGGATGAAGGCATCCATAAGAAAGGAAAACGACGAGAAATCGGCACGAATTCGCAATTATCTGCAGGATTGACATGATACCTGCTTCTGATAAGGGGCCATGATATGAATAATTCAATTACTGACATACAAGGAATAAGGGTAGGACATGCCTCTGATTTTACAGGATATACGGGTTGTACGGTCATTCTCTGTGAAACCGGGGCTGTGTGCGGCATCGATATCAGGGGGAGCGCCGCGGGCACCCGTCAGACAGATGCCCTGAGCATCAACCACATCGTAGAGGAGATCCATGCCATACTCCTCTGCGGAGGAAGCTCCTTCGGGCTTGAGGCGGCGGCCGGTGTTACCCGATACCTTGAAGAGAAGGACATAGGCTTTAACGTTGGGGTCATCAGGATACCCATTGTGCCCGCAGCCGTCATATTCGACATCCTCTTCGGCAACCCGAAGGCTCGACCGACCCCTGAAATGGGGTATAAGGCCTGTCTCAATGCAGGGGAGACCGTGGAAGAAGGAAGTGTGGGCGCCGGCACGGGGGCAACGATCGGAAAGCTCTTTGAAATATCGAGGGCCATGAAAGGCGGCGTGGGTACAAGCAGCATCATCATGCCGAACGGACTGATTGTGGGGGCCTTTGTGGTGGTCAATGCCTTCGGAGATATTATAGATAATGTAACAGGCCGAATTATTGCGGGAACAAGAAAGGCGGAAGATAGTCTTGAATTTATCAACACCGCCAATTCTTTGAAAAGCGGTATTGTCAAGAAGCAGTTCGGCCTTGTCAATACCACCCTCGGTGTCGTTGCCACGAATGCCCGGTTCCAGAAAAGAGAGATTACAAAGATTGCCCAGATGGCCCAGGGGGGGCTTATCAAGACCATAAGCCCTGTGCATACAACCTTTGACGGTGATCTTGTTTTTGCCCTTTCCAAGGGAGATATTGAGGCTGATATCAATCAAGTCGGGGTTCTGAGTGAGTTTGTGCTTGCAGAGACCATCAAGCGGGCTGTTAAAAAGGCTGATGGATTCGGCATAATACCGGCCTTCAGGGACATTACAAAGGGCTGGAAAACAACAGGTTAAGAGGAGAACCGGGAGTGGAGGATTACAAAAAGGTAGCAGGGCTGATCAAGGAAAGGGGATACGCGGTTGCCTTTACAGGGGCTGGCATATCAGTGGATAGCGGCATACCTGCCTTCAGGGGCGGGCAGGGGCTCTGGGAAAAGTATGACCCCATGGAATATGCCCACATAGGGGCCTTTCATAGCAACCCCGGGAAGGTATGGATTATGCTCCGGGATATGTCCAGGGTGATTTTTGAATCAAAACCGAGCCCGGCCCACAAAGCGCTTAGCGACCTTGAGAGCATGGGTTATCTCAAGGCAATCATTACCCAGAACGTAGACGGTCTTCATCAGATTGCCGGAAACAGCAATATAATCGAGTACCACGGAAATCATTGGCAGCTCGTCTGTTTAAATTGTGCTACAAGGGTTGCCCTGGCGCCAGAGGTTGTCTCGGCCATGCCTTACCCGATGTGCGACCGATGCATGCTTCCCCTGAAGCCTGACGTGGTCTTCTTCGGGGAAGGGATACCCATGAAGGCGATGATAAGGGCAAACGAAGAGGCAAACAACTGCAAGGTGCTGATCATCATCGGCACCTCCGGGGTTGTTTACCCGGCAGCAGAAATACCCTACATGGCCAAATCGAATGGGGCCGTCATTGTGGAGATCAATATGGACCCTTCGCCTTTTACCTCTTCAATAACCGACCATTTTTTCAAGGGCAGCGCATCTGATGTTCTGCCTGAGATTATGGGGTACTTTTAATATGGGCTACAATCCTTTGGATCATACATTCTGCGTTGTCATGGCTGGAGGCAAGGGCGAGAGGTTCTGGCCCCTCAGCACTGATCAAGCGCCAAAACCCTTTCTTAAACTTATGGACGAAAAGACCATGATCCAGCTCACTGTTGAGAGGGCCATGAGGATAGTGCCCAGAGAAAGGCTTTTTGTTGTCCTTGGTCAAAACCATCTGGACGTTGCAAAGGAGCAGCTCCCGGACCTTGCGGAGACCAATTTTATTGTTGAACCGGAAGGGAAGGATACGGCCCCGTGCATCGGTCTTGCCGCCCTCACTCTCATGGGGATCGATGAGAAGGCGATTATGATTACCCTCCCTGCAGACCATTATGTCCCTGATGTCGATGATTTTACGGCCACGATTCTTGACGGGGTCAAATGTGCGGCCACGGGCGATTACCTTGTGACCATAGGTATTAAACCGATCAGACCGGAGACAGGTTATGGTTATATCAATGCTTTTGAAGAATATAACATACCGGGCGTCACCTGCTATAAGGTAAATAGAATTGTGGAAAAACCCGATATGGAGAGGGCGCGGGCCTATCTGGAGGAAGGTAATTACTACTGGAACGGAGGTATCTTTATCTGGCAGGCCCGGGTGATCCTCAAGGGGATTGAGCAGCACATGCCCGAACTTTACAGGGAACTCACCAGGATAAAGGCCCTTCTTGCAGCAGGGGATAGCCCGGCGATCGGGGAGGTTTACAGGGGGATACAGAGGAAATCAATAGATTACGGGCTCATGGAAAAGGCAGCCAATGTATTGATGGTGCCTTCTGGGTTCAGGTGGGACGACGTGGGGACATGGACATCCCTGCTCCGGGTCCTCAAGCTTGACGGGGAAGGCAATTATCGGGCCGGTAATGCACTTTGTGTGGATACCAGGGATTGCGTGGTCTACGGCGACGGCATTTTCGTAGGGACTATCGGAGTTTCTGATCTCGTGATTGTTGCATCAAAACATGGTGTTCTTGTCTGTCATGGGGACAAAGCCCAGGAAGTGCGGGAAATAGTAAAAAGGCTCGATCAGGAGAAGTGATAGTAAGGGATTAATATTCTGAACTCATAAAAACGTGGGGTATTTATGATTTCCCAAATTTTTACCGCCAGCTTATATGGAATAGACGGGATAAAAATCGATGTTGAAGTCGATATTGCCTTTGGATTGCCCGCATTTAATATTGTGGGTCTCCCGGAGGCATCTGTAAAAGAGAGTAAAGAGAGGGTGCGGGCTGCAATAAAGAATGCTGGTTTCGAGTTTCCCAATGACAGAATTACCATAAACCTGGCACCGGCAGATGTGCGAAAAGAAGGCTCTTCCTTTGACCTGCCTATTGCCCTGGGCATACTCACCTCCATGGGCATGATAAAGAGAGAGGCGCTCACTGACTTTCTTATTGCCGGAGAACTTTCTCTTGACGGCAGGATAAAGGGGATAAGAGGCATCCTTCCTATTGCCATACTTGCAGGCATGGAAGGCATGGGTAATGTCATCATACCCTGTGAGAATGGCAATGAAGCCTCTATTGTAAAGGGCATCAGCGTGTACGGGGCATCCCATCTCCTCGATATTGTCCATTTTTTTAGAGGAGAAGGAGACCTTGAGCGGTTCAATGCACCGGACAATCTGATGGACGGAACACGAAAGAGCGATGGACTCAATTTTTCTGATATTAAAGGTCAGAGTCAGGCAAAACGAGCCCTCGAAATCGCAGCGAGCGGGAGTCATAATCTATTGATGATCGGCCCTCCGGGATCAGGGAAAACCATGCTGGCCAGACGGATCCCTACAATTCTGCCCTACCTCATCTATGAAGAAGCAATAGAGACCACGAAGATACACAGTATAGCCGGTTTTCTTGATGCCGATAAATCCCTTGTCATGGAACGGCCTTTCAGGGCCCCTCATCATACGATTTCTGACGCAGGATTGATCGGCGGCGGCCACATACCAAAACCAGGCGAGGTAAGTCTTGCCCACAATGGCGTCCTCTTTCTTGATGAGTTTCCTGAATTCAAAAGAAACGTTCTTGATGCGCTGCGGCAACCCCTTGAAGACGGTAATGTGACGATTTCAAGGGTTACCCATTCAATCAATTTTCCAGCCCGTTTTATGCTGATCGCCGCCATGAACCCTTGCCCCTGCGGTTACACGGGGGATTCAAGGCGATCGTGCATATGTAACGGCGCCCAGATCAGAAGATACCGGTCAAGGATCTCGGGGCCCCTTCTCGACAGGATGGATATTCATATTGAGGTGCCCCCTGTTACCATCAGGGAATTATCAATGGACAGGGAGGAAGAGCCTTCCGAGAGAATACGGGCAAGGGTAATAATGGCGCGCCGCATTCAGGAGGAGAGGTTTAAGGAAAAAAGGCTCTATGCAAATAGCCAGATGACGGCGCGGATGGTGAAAAAATATTGTCTTCTCAATGATAGCGGCCAGAAACTCCTCGAAAAGGCTGTTGATAAATTTGCCCTTTCCCCCCGCGCCTATCACAGAATACTCAAGGTGGCACGGACCATAGCAGACCTTGAGGAAAGGGAATATATCGAGGAACCCCACGTTGCAGAAGCAATCCAGTACAGAGTACTGGATAAAAGGGCCGTTGTTTAGAATAAAACCGTTTTTTCTGCTCTAACCCAAGGTTGGTATGGGGTAAAATGACATATCATTCTATCCGACAGGGTATGAATGTATGTTGGAGGACACAAGGCGCGGCAGAGCGCGCATATGGGCTTTCTCGAACATGCCTTTGGCCGGACAAAATACAAGAATGCTTAAAGATACCCTTTCAGCTTGTGCAAACATGCAAAACTACCACTTCCACGGCATGCTCAATATGATCGTCCACCATAGTAAGCCATTTGTCCTCCTGCCGCACCCCATCCACGGCAATCCTTGCCTCGCCTTCCTGAGCTGCCCCCTGCATGACCTTTATGTGGTAGATGGTCTCCCGGTAACGGTAGTGCACGGTGTAACCCTCCCAATCAGCAGGAAGACATGGCTCGATATGCAGCTTGTCTACTTCAAGCCGGAGCCCCAGGAGTGATTCTACGATAAGCCGGTACATCCAGCCCGCTGATCCTGTATACCACGTCCATCCCCCGCGGCCCGTGTGGGGCGGGACTGCGTAGACGTCAGCGGCGACCACATAGGGCTCTACCTTGTACGTTTCGATCCCCTTTGCCGACCCTCCGTGATTCACAGGATTTATCATATTCAGGAGCTCCCACGCCCGCTTGCTGTCACCCATAGCAGCAAAGGCCATGGCAGTCCAGACCGCGGCCTGGGTGTACTGCCCGCCATTTTCCCGGACCCCCGGCACATACCCCTTTATATAGCCGGGATTCATATTTGACTTGTCAAAGGGCGGGTCCAGCAGTTGGACAAGTTTATCATCCCGGCGCACAAGGTACTTATCCACTGCCTCCATTGCCATGCGCGAACGTTGGGAATCACCTGCACCGGACAGGACAGACCAGCTTTGGGCAACGGAATCGATCCGGCATTCGGGATTAGCCGCTGAACCCAGCGGCGTGCCATCGTCGAAGAAAGCGCGGAGATACCACTCGCCATCCCAGCCATTCTGCTCGATATGGCCGCTCAGTGTGCCTGCTTCCCTCACACAGCGTTCGGCGAAGGGCAGGTCCCCATACATGTGTGCAACTTTAGCAAACCTCATGAGCACCTTGTAGAGGAAGAATGCGAGCCAGACGCTTTCGCCTTTGCCGCCTATACCCACCATGTTCATGCCGTCATTCCAGTCGCCGGAGCCGATAAGAGGCAGGCCGTGTTCGCCAAACCTAAGACCCCTCTCGATTGCCCGTACACAGTGATCGTAGAGACTTGTCTTTTCTTCAGACCTGCCGGGCAGATCATAATAGGAGTCCTCCTCAGCGTTGACCGGCCGTCCCTTAATGAGGCGGATACGTTCATCAAGCACCCCTGTATCTCCGGTGGTCAAAACATAGCGGCATGTGGCAAGGGGCAGCCAGAGAAAATCATCCGAACAGTGGGTCCGCACGCCCCGGCCCGAGGGTGGATGCCACCAGTGCTGCACATCTCCCTCCACAAACTGTCGTGATGCACTGACGAGGAGGTGCTTGCGGACGAGCTGTGGCTCTGCGTGGATAAGGGCCATCACGTCCTGCAACTGGTCGCGGAAACCAAAGGCGCCTCCTGACTGATAGTAACCACTCCGTGCCCATATACGGCATGCGAGTGTCTGATATAAGAGCCAGCCGTTGGCCAGGACATTGATGGATGGGTCCGGCGTCTCCACCTGAACAGCACCGAGGGTGTGGTTCCAGTACTGCCATACTGCTTCAAGGGCCTCACGGGCCGCCGCCGACCCACGGAAGCGCAGCGCCAGGTTGCCCGCGTCATCGGCATCCTGCCCAGCGCCCAGGGTGAAGACGATCTCACGTTCTTCCCCGTCCCCCAGATCAAAGACCGCTTGTATTGCACCGCATGGATCGAGGGCAGCCCCTGTCCTGCCGGAAAGCCGTGGTCTGGCCATGGCAGCGGGTTGAGCGAGCGTTCCGTTACGGCCAATGAATTCCGTTCGGTCGCCGGTCATGGTCCGGGTTACATCGTCCACATTAAAAAAGGCTGTTCGGTTCCCGAATTCTGTGTTGTACGGGTTCCGTGCAAAAAGTGCGCCACTCTGAGGGTTGATCTCGGTAATGACGTGCATAACTGATTTGGATCGCAAATCGCCCAGCACCCATTCCGCATATCCCGTGGCAGAGAGCCGCCGTGATCGACCTGACTGATTGCGCACCTTCAGCACCGTAAACTTGACCGCAGCATCTATGGCCACGTATACCCACACCTCTGTGGTGATACCGCGTTCAGTGTGCTCAAATGTGCTGTAGCCGAATCCGTGGCGAGTAACGTATGGTGTGGTTCCGCGGCTCGGGAGCGGCATGGGGGACCAGAAGTGGCCGCGCTCTTCATCGCGAATATAAAAGGCTTCCCCGCTCGAATCACTGACAGGATCATTGTTCCATGGGGTAAGGCGAAACTCGTGGGCGTTTTCACTCCAGGTATAGGCAAGACCATTCTCTGAAACAACGGTTCCAAACAACGGGTTCGCCAGCACATTCACCCAGGTTGCCGGCGTCACCTGCCCGCGGGCGGTTGAAATAACATACTCCCGGCCATCAGGGGTGAATCCTCCAAGTCCGTTCCCGAACATCAGGTCCTCGCGAGGTTTTGCCGCTATTTCCGGAACATCGCGCCGTGTTGTTCTGGTTGGCATAAGGGCCGGCAACATTCCTTCCGTAAAGTTCCGGCCCTTGAACTGGTCCAGGAGCGTTCCCCTGCGGTCAGTGATGATAACACGGGCAACCGCCTGGAACAGAACACGGTCTTCCTCTGATATCTGGTCTGAAGGACGAACAAAAATACCGCCCGGTCGGTCGGTCACGTTAGCTTCAGTGCCTGCAGCAATAAGCCCCATAATTTGCTCGTGGAGGAGCTGCCGGTAACCGGCGTGATCTTCATTCCAGATTAGCAGGTCCACCACCAGTCCTTTGAGACGCCAGTACGCGTGGGCCTGAACGAGTTGCCGCACCAGATTGATGTTGTCCGGTTCTTCAATCTGCAGCAGCACAACAGGGAGATCGCCGGAAACAGAGTAGCCCCAGAGGCCGGATTGGCCGCGACGGTTTTTGATGAGCGTCCCCGGACCAGCACGGAGCGACGAATTCGCGTATATGACAGAGGCGGCAAGGCGTCCATATAGCTGCGCATCGGCTTCCGTGGCATTGATCTGCCGCAGCAACACCTGGCTATGGGTCCATGCCAGATCAAAAACACGATCGGCGAGATGCCGGTCCTGGTATTTCCCGATAAGGCCCAAACAGGCATCGCGGGTTTCGCCGATACCGGTGACAATATTGACAATCACCGATTTTTCCGGACCAAGGGTTATTTGATGCCGAATCGCTACGATCGGATCGAGCACTGAACCCTCGCTGCCCGAAAGCCCGGGTAAGCCCCTCATCGCTTCCGGATCTGCAATGGTGTTTTCTCGGCCGATAAACCGCATACGGTCAGTCTCATAAGAAACCTCATTGGTTTTGGCCCCGTGCACCGCCATAAGATGGAACATCCATGGCGACTTTTCTTCAATAGAGCGTGGCCGGCGCGTGCAGAGTATTGCACTGCGGTCCCGAATGATCTCGGTCTGAACAAAGAGATTGCTGAAAGCCGGGTGCAGTGCATCCTGGGCCGGCGATGCAAGAACAACTTCCCCGTAGCTCGTGACCTCGATTGTTCGATCTGTCCGCGCCCGGTTGGTGATGGTAATCCGGCGCAGCTCGATATCATCCTCAGGTGAAACGGCAATCTCTGTATGGGTGTCAAAATCCTGATCCCGGCGGCGAAACTCTGCCCGTCCTTCCGAGAATATTGCCTCGTACTGCCTCGAAGCCTTGAGCGTGGGTTGGTATGCCATTGACCAGAAAGCGCCGGTTGCGCTGTCGCGGATATAACAGAACGTGCCCCAGTTATCGCAGGTGCTGTCTTCGCGCCACCGCGTTACTGCCAGGTCTTTCCAGCGGCTGTACCCGCCGCCTGCGTTTGTGATCATCACGTGATATCTGCCATTCGACAGGAGCTGCACCTCCGGCACGGGCGTGTCAGGACTCGTATAGACCCGTATAGGCATCTCTTCTATGTCATGGGAGGCTGTATGCACCTCGGCAAGCTCGGTAGTATGCGAATAGAAGGCCGTGGCCTTCGGCACCCGCTCCTGAAGCAAAAGCATAATTGCCTGAAAGGAGGGGTCTGACTCAAATCGCCTCTGCATGGGGCGGTTCTTGAGCAAAGAGGCCAAAGAGAGGAGGCTCATACCCTGATGATGGGCCATGAAAGACCGGACCACCGCTTTCGATTGCCCGCGGGGCAGGTGGGAGGGGGTGTAGTCAATGGCTTCATAAAAACCATACTTCCCCTCAAAACCCTGGGCGGCGAGTATCTCGAGATTAAGACAGGCCTCGTCAGGCGCCACCATGAGCGCCAGCGCTGAGGCATAGGGGGCAATGACCATCTCCCCTGCGAGACCCCGTTTGAGCCCCAGGCCGGGCACGCCAAAGGCGCTGTACTGGTAATTGAGATGACCGTCAATCGTGTTATACCCGGATTCCGAGACACCCCAGGGTACTCCCCGTTTTTTTCCATACTCGATCTGTCTCGCCACAACCGCCTTATAGGTCTCGTCAAGGAGTGTCTGCTCATAGGTGGGCATTACAAGGAGAGGCATGAGGTATTCGAACATGGAGCCGCTCCAGGAAAGGAGAACCGGTTCTCCTGCAGCAGTAGTAAGGAGCCTTCCCAAGGCAAACCAGCTTTCCTGCGGCAGTTGCCCCTGGGCAATGGCAACAAATGTGGAGAGTCTCGCTTCTGAAGCCAGTAAATCATAGTAACTCCCGTCCCGTCTGTTTTCGCTGATGTTGTAGCCGATAGCCAACAGATGGCGGGTCTCGTCATAGAGGAAATCAAACTCCATTCGGGCAAGCTCATTGGATTGCACTGCAAGGCCTTCGCTCACCCCGATTCTCGCCCTGGCCCGGATGCTTGCCTCCCTGATAGCTTCTCTAAGCTCATCAAACTGCCTACGCTCTTCCGGGATCCCATCGTGTCGGTCTGTCATTGCCGGCAGCAAATCCCTGTCAAGGTTGGCCAATATGCGCAGTGTCGGAATCTCGCCGAGGCCCGGGAAGTCGTCGAGCACCCCGGGAGAAAACGAGAGCGCTGTCCATGGCGCAAGAAAGGTCAGGTCATCGAGGGCATCCCGGCACTGTCCGGCAAAAGCCTGAGCCCACCATGCGGCAAGACTCTCAGGTTCGGCGTCAAAGCTGCGGATCATCTCCTGCGAAGATACGGCTATATTACTAAGGCCCTCATGTACGGCCATGAGTGTGTCCGGTCGGGAAGCGCACAATGACACCAGATCATCCTGCACCTGAATAAGCCGGGCCGGAAAAGTTTCTCCGGCAACGTCCACGAGAATCCGAACCGTATCGAGGAGCCCGTCAAACACCTTTGTTTCCATGATCCGCTCATCAGGGAGTGAGGCAAGCCCTACCCGCAATGTCAACAGATGGGCTGCAAGATTTCCGCTGTCCACAGTCGAAATATACATAGGCAGCAGCGGCTTCAGAGATTCCGTGTCATACCAGTTATAGAAATGTCCTTTGTAGCGCTCCATGCCTTCCATGGTGCGGAACGCCTTAGCTGTGCGGTCAATGAGCTGTCCTGCAGAAATATAGCCTAAATCCCGGGCAGTCAAATTGGCGAGGAGCGCAATTCCCATGTTGGTCGGCGATGTACGGTGTGCAACCTTATCAAGGGGATGTTCCTGGTAGTTATCGGGTGGAAGCCAATGATCCTCCGGACCGACAAAGGTCTCGAAGAATGACCAGGTCTTTCGGGAAATCTTTCTCAGAAAAATGATCTGTTCAGAGGTGAGCCCAACTTCACGGCGATTAAGGGGCTCACTGATCCACCATGCTACCCAGGGAGAAATAAACCAGAGGCAAATAACCGGCAAGGCAACAATCAAAGCTTCCGGTCTCAAAAGGGCGAGACAGATCGCCACGGCAAAAGCAATGACCGGGGATATCCACATAGTCCGGCAGGAACCGGCAAGGTCTTTACGGCTCGTACGATCAGAATCGCCCGATGGGTTCCATTCGAGAAGCCGTTTTTTCGCAATTACCATTCGCCAGATAGTTCGAACAATAGCGTCAATACTGAAAAATGCCTCATAGGGCAGACAGATGAACGTAAATGCAGTCTGACCAAGGCTCCTCCCGCTTTCCCGCAAAGCAGCGAGAATGTGCTGACCAATAAGGACATCTCCCGGCTTCTGAAACAGATCCAGGAGAGCAATAACCAAAGAAGGGGTCACAATGATCCCTATCACCGACACAGTCCAGAACCAGGGCGTCGGCAACACTGTCCAGCCCAGGACAAGCAGGAGCGTCAATGCCAAAGGCGAGAGACTGCGACGAAGGTTGTCGAGAATCTTCCATTGGGAAAGGAGCGAGAGGGAGTTCTTCTGAAGACATGCATCCAGGCCGGGCACCCACGGCAGCAGCCATCTGATGATCTGCCAGTCCCCGCGAATCCAGCGGTGCCTGCGGCTCACGTCTGCGCTGTACCGGGAGGGATATTCCTCGTATAATTGCACATCGCTTAAGAGGCCTGCCCGGGCATAACACCCTTCGATGAGATCGTGGCTCAAAATCAGGTTCTCAGGAAAACGTCCCCTGACGGCCTGATCGAATGCATCGACCTCATAGATACCCTTACCAATGAAGGAGCCCTCTCCGAAAAGGTCCTGGTACACATCAGAGACAACGCGGGTATAGGGATCGATGCCTGCATCACTCCCCCACATGCGGGCATACCGTGACCGGTTAGTGCCAGGCAGGCTCACTGCCACCCGTGGCTGAAGGATACCGTATCCGGCTGAGATACGTTGCCTCTTTTCGTCGTATTGCGGACGATTGAGCGGGTGTGCCATGGCCCCCGCAAGCTGCCGTGCCGCATCACGGGGAAGTTGTGTATCCGTGTCAAGAGTAATGATGTATTTTATCTTCTCTAACCCGTCTGTATTGCCGACTATGAGGGAAAAACACTCTCGTGAGCCGCCTCGGAGAAAAGCATTCAGCTCCGCAAGCTTCCCCCGCTTCCGTTCGTAACCCATCCAGTTACGGGCTTGGGGGTTTAAGCGGCGGGGACGATGGAAAAGAAAAAAGTTGTCATTGTTTGATGTTCTGTATTTTTCATTCAGTTCTTCAATTCTCTGTCGGGCCAGCAATAGGAGCGACCCATCATCAGGAAGTGTTTCCTCATCTGCGTCCAGAAAATCTGTAAGCAGGCCAAAGCGCAGGCTATTGTCTCTATTTGCCAGAAACCTGACCTCCAGCGCATCCATCAGATGCTCGATGTTTTCAGTTCCTGTGAGCATAGTAGGGACCACGACCAGAGCAGACGATTCCGGGGGAATTCCTTTGGAGAAGTCCATCCGTGGCAGGGGATGGGGCGCCATAAGGCGCGTCGTAAGCCAGTTCACCAGGGCTATCGCCAATTGACTTGTTGAGAGAAGAGAGACTATGGCAATAAAAAACAACCAGGGGGCCCGTAACTTCAGGGAAAAGGCCTCTGCAAGCAAAGACCCGGTGAAGATCGCGGTTAACACACAGATCGTGCCAAGATAGAAGAGCAAAGGAATGCGGCGAATTACCTTTTTAATCGCCTCAGCGAAAGACAGGCGCATTCCGGCAAGCCCTTCGAGTCGGGCCAACCCTTTGTCCATGAGGTAAAAGCCGACATGACTCTCCCGATCGTCCCTGTCTACCCTGCCCTCACTCTCCTTGGCAAGGCGGATTGCACTGCGTGCCACATCCTGTTCGGATAACAGGCTTTTCTTCGCTATCTTCTCCACCACGTGGCGGTATTGATCACGAGTGGCAAAATCCATCCGGCCATATACACCGACAGGGTCCTCGCAGAGGGTCTCTTCGACCGCGCTCATAGTTTCGACAAATGTACGCCAATCCATGGCACTCAGAAAACGGAGGCTGCCTATGCTGTTGCTGATGGAAAGCTGATCCGCCGCTTGCTGCTGGTTCTCTGACTGTATTAACTGTTCAATTGTCAGGCTTGACCCGGAGAGCTGCTGCTCAATCCAGGTAAGGGGCAATGCGAGAGAAGGCCCCTGCCCCTGTAAGCGACGGGTAAGTTCCGCAATAAAGGAACTGACCATGGGCGGGTTTGACCGCGCCATGTCCGCAATAACGAGAATGAGGTCCTTGGGGTTCCGCTCAGCGGTTTCAGTAATCCGGTCAGCCCAATAATCGGCAAGGTTCCGGTCGGTCCTGTCGGCAGCAATCCGCGTTGCAACGCGCCGGAGATTCTCGATCAGCGCCAGGCGCAGCATGATGGGGATTGCCCAAAGTTCCCCCAGCTTCAGCACAGTGACCGCCTGATAGGCCGTTACAAAACTGGTCAGGTTTTCCGGGTCCACCCGGCCATCACCGTGGGAAACAATCTCCAGCGCAATGTCGTACACACGTGGAAGACCTGCTGACGGGCCTTTTTTCAAACGTGGCAGGCCTCTGCTGTAGCCCTTTGGCAGGTGTCTCTTGGCAGTGCGAATCTGCTCTTCCATGAGGTAGAAGTTGTCGAGAAGCCATTCCCCTGCGGGTGTAATCCTCCGGTTTCCCTTTACGGCCTCTGTCAGGAGTTCACGCACGCTAAGGAGGACGCGCTCATTCTCACCGAGCCGCGTCAGCAATTGTTCGGGGGTATGGCCTGTGCTCAAGGTGTGTGCTGCGGCAAGAGCCTTGCCGTGCTGTTCCATCTGGGAGGCGCTGAACAGCTCCGAACGGAGCGGCGACTCACCGCCAATGCGTTTTTGCGCTCGGTTGTTTCCATGGAGACGCGCCCATAATTGTCGCAGGTTCTCGATAATAGTTGTGCTGAGGAATGTCAAATTGAATATCTCCTTGTTAAGAGGATAAGTCTAAATCAACCAGATTACAACCATGGTAGCGTTTTGAACTCCCGTTCCTTGATCGATGATCACGCGTAGCGTTGTTCAAAGCAGGTAAAGGCCTTTGTATGTGTATAGTTTATACCTTTAATGGGTGAGTTGCCAGCTTTATTATGGAGGGCAATGCGTGGTGCAGGGTGACACCTATTGTTTTCCCAAATGTTTATCATCTATGCATATGATCATTTTCAGACGGGTACCTTTACCGACCTCTGAGGTGATGTGAAAATAATCAGAAAAGTTCCTCATGTTGGATAGCCCCATGCCGGCCCCGAAACCCATGCGCCAAATCCTTTCTGTGGCTGTGGAAAAGCCTTCTTCCATGGCTGCTTCAATGTCCGCGATGCCCTGACCTTCGTCTATTGCTTCTATGATTATCTCTTCGGGCGTTACCCTCAGGATAATTTTTCCATGGTCTGCGTAGGAGCAGATATTGATTTCAGCTTCATAGGTGACTATGGCGGCCCGCCTGGCTATCTTTATGGGAATCTTCATTTTCTGCAGCAAGGCCTTGACCTGGGTAGATACTTGCCCGGCGTTATTAAAGGACTTTCCTTCTACGGGAAACGTGTTCTCGTAGACTACGGTTTCATGAGAATTCACGGGTGGCGCTGACCGTCTCTATGCAGCCAACAATTCCTTTTGCGTATAACCTGCCGGCGGTTTCAAAGAGAATGTATTTTGTTCCGAGGATTGGTATCTTCAGTTCTTCTGCAAGGAGAATCGTTTCAGGTAAAGGGCGCTTTCCGCGAACGATGATAATGGCTGCAATATCGAGCACATCAGATGTCCGGACAATCTGGGGGTTTGTAAGGCCGGTCAGCAAAAGGCTTCCTGCTTTAGCAAAGGCCAGGACATCACTCATCAAATCAGCGCCAAATGCTGTTTTTACCTCTATGTCCAACTGATCGTACCCAACAAAAACTTCTGCTTCAAGTATCTTTTGCACCTCTCGTAGCGTCACCTTACCCTCCTTTTGAATATATTATGCCAAATAGGGTGGTATAATCAACCATAAACATTTTACAAACCACCGGGCTTTTGTGTAGAATAAGGAAAATTCTGTCAATAAGGACCTGCCATGAAAAAGGAGCAACTGAAAACCCTTCTTAATGTAGTAAAGGGGACTGTTTCGCCTGATACGGTTATACGGAACGGCGCAATTATAAATGTCTTTACCAATACTATAGACAACGGGTTGATGGTGGTAATAAAAGACGGCATCATTGCATCCATTGAGGAGGACAAGGACGTTCCTTCCTATAAAGACGCTGCGGTAATAGATGCCAAAGGTCAGTATCTCTGCCCCGGTTTTATCGACGCCCATACCCATCTCGACGCGGTCTACGCCTTTCACCATTTTATGCCCTATGCGATACGGGGGGGCACCACAACCGTGGTCACTGAGTGTACCATGATCGGCACAAGCTGCGGCTTTGCGGCTTTGCTTTCCTTTATTGACAGTACAAAAGGGTATCCCCTCAAATGCTTTTTTGTGGCGCCTCCACTCACCCCCCCATTCCCGAAAATGGAAGGCTCTAAAGGCATAACCTTTAAAGAATTTTCTACCTTACTGAAGCGCAAGGACTTTCTCGGCATAGGCGAGGCCTACTGGACAAGGGTCGTAGATGGCGACGAGCGGGTACTTAAACAGGCAGCCCTTGCCCTCTCCCTTGGCAAGAGGGCTGACGGCCACTCAGCCGGCGCGCGGGGCAAGATACTTGTTGAATATCTCCTTACAGGAATAACATCCTGCCACGAATCAATCCAGATGGACGAAGTGATGGAGAAACTGAGGTTCGGCCTCTCCATCATGGTGAGGGAGGGATTTGTTCGCAAGGAACTGCCGGTCCTTCACAAGATCAAAGACCTCCCTGGGGACAAACACAGAATTATGCTCGTCTCCGACTTTTTTGATGCCGTTATGCTCTGCGAGGAAGGATATCTTGATTCTATAGCGAGAAAGGCCATAGGATACGGGTTCACCCCTATGGAAGCAATAAAAATGGTTACCATAAATCCCGCAGACTACCTGGGTTTACGGCATCTCGGGGCTATTGCGCCGCTACGGCATGCAGACATCCTCTTTTTAAACAATCTCGAGGAGATATCCATTGACCGGGTAATGACAGACGGTGCAATTGTCTTCTCGGGAGGGGCCTTTATCGGGAAGGCGGAAGAATATCCATTTCCCGAGACAGTCATGCATACCATTCAAACAGATAAGTTGACGGAAGATGATTTCAGGATAAAGGCCCGGAAAAAAGCCAATATCATCCGGGTCATTCAGGTCGCAAGCCCCACCATAACACGGGAAACATCTTATGTGCCTGCAGTAAAAGACGGTTATATCGAAAAGAACCTACAGGAAGACATTATCCCTGTGGCGGTCATCAACCGGAACAAAGGAAAAAGAATGGGAAAGGGTTTTATCAAAGGCACCGGGATTACTGACGGGGCCATTGCTACAACCCTCATCTGGGACACCTGCAATATCTTCACCCTGGGGAGCAGCGAAGGGGATTTAAAAGAAGCAGTAAACAGACTCATTGAGATACAGGGAGGTATTACGATCTCAAAGAACGGAAAGATCATCTACGAATTCCCCATGCCGGCCTATGGTGTTATGCCCCTGGACAATCTCGAACAAATACGGGACAAAACAAGAGAGCTTGAGGAGAAACTGAAAGAGATCGGGGCTTCCTTTGATAAACCGTTCCTCACTACACAGACGATCCCTTTCACCGGATTGCCCTTCCTAAGGATAACAGACAGGGGATTGGCGGATATCAAGAACAAGAAGCTTGTATCTATCTATAAGTAGACTCCCGCGCTGTATCTATAAGGGGATGTAATTACCTGCTTTCTTCAGTTATTTTGCTGATATCTATTCACTTATTTCACAAAGAGCTTGCATCGGGGTTTATATAAGGATACATTCCGAAGCAGACTTCAGCCATGGAATCTGCCCGGAATGTATCCTGTACTGATCTTTATGCTCAAAGGCTTATTTCTGTGCCTGCTCGATGGCAACTGCTACCGCAACGGTTGCACCGACCATTGGATTGTTGCCCATACCCAGAAAACCCATCATTTCCACATGAGCAGGAACCGAAGATGAGCCGGCAAACTGTGCATCGCTATGCATCCTCCCCATTGTATCAGTCATACCATATGAAGCAGGACCTGCTGCCATATTGTCGGGGTGCAGCGTTCTGCCTGTGCCGCCGCCGGATGCAACGGAAAAATACCGCTTTTTCTGTTCATTGCATTCCTTTTTGTAGGTGCCTGCAACCGGGTGCTGGAATCGTGTTGGGTTCGTTGAGTTTCCCGTAATGGAAACATCAACCTCTTCATTATGCATTATGGCAACACCTTCCCTTACATCATCAGCGCCATAGCACCTGACCGCGGCCTTTTCACCTTTTGAATAGGCCTTGTTTTCAACGATTTCAAGCTTTCCCGTATAATAATCAAATTTTGTCTTTACATAGGTAAATCCGTTTATTCTCGATATGATCTGCGCTGCATCCTTTCCGAGTCCGTTTAATATGACTTTTAAAGGCTCTTTTCTTACCTTATTTGCCGACTTGGCAATTCCAATGGCGCCTTCGGCAGCAGCAAAGGATTCATGGCCGGCGAGGAAGGCAAAACATTTTGTATCCTCTCTCAAGAGCATTGCCGCTAAATTTCCATGCCCCAAGCCGACCTTTCTATCCTCTGCAACTGAACCGGGAATGCAGAACGCCTGTAGCCCTTCTCCGATAGCCTCTGCCGCCTCTGCGGCCTTTGTGCAGCCTTTTTTGATTGCGAGGGCAGCGCCGACTACATAGGCCCAGCCAACATTTTCAAAACATATGGGCTGAATCTCCTTGCTGATTGTATAGGGGTCTATTCCTTTTTGTTCACAAATCTGCCGTGCTTCTTCAATAGAGCTGATTCCATATTTATTTAACGTTCTATTTATCTGCTCAATCCTTCTTTCATAGTTTTCAAAAAGTGGCATATCTTTTACCCTCCTCATTTAATGGGGCTCCCGTCGCCCCCTCTACGAGCATAAGCTTGTAGAGCCTCCCCCTCTCGCTCGTGAACTCGCTAAAGAGGAGATGTTATTACTTAATTTACTCAACCATTTCCCGGCTTCTATTTTATTCATGTCTCGGATCGATTAAACGCGCAGCTTCATCAACGCGGCCATATTTTCCTGAGGCTTTTTTGAGGGCCTCATTTGCATCCATGCCCTTTGCTATCATCTCCATCATTTTCCCTAAACTTACAAATTCATACCCGATTATTTCATTCTCGTTATCCAGCGCAATCTTCGTCACATAACCCTCCGCCATTTCCAGGTATCTGGGCCCTTTTGCTAAAGTGCCGTACATGGTGGCAACCTGGCTTCGGAGTCCTTTTCCCAGGTCTTCCAGACCCGCCCCTATGGGGAGACCCCCTTCGGAGAAGGCGGACTGGCTTCTGCCATAGGTTATCTGCAGGAAAAGCTCCCTCATCGCCGTATTGATCGCATCACACACCAGATCGGTATTTAATGCCTCAAGAATCGTCTTCCCCGGCAGTATTTCCGCTGACATGGCCGCAGAATGGGTCATACCGGAGCAGCCGATCGTTTCAATTAATGCCTCCTCTATCATGCCGTCTTTCACGTTGAGGCTCAGCTTGCACGCCCCTTGCTGGGGAGCACACCAGCCTATGCCGTGGGTAAAGCCGCAGATGTCTTTTATTTCTTTTGTCTGAGTCCATTTCCCCTCCTGGGGTATCGGCGCCGGGCCATGATCTGCACCTTTTTTTACAGAACACATATTCTGAACTTCATGGGAGTAAATCATAGATTATCATTTCCCTCCTTGTGTTGTAATTTCTTTATCCTGAGCCTTTTCCTTTACGGGCATATCGCCTATTAAAACCCTTTTTATACACTTTTTCTATATCATAATTGGTATCCGTCGGGCAACGAATAACCTCACGGGACAACGAATGGTTTCTCCATGGAGCATTTACGGGAAAAGATCGTTCAGGGAGGATAATATGATTGCTGGTTCACGGCAGGGTTTCATGTGGTGATTATCTCGTGAAGGCTGATGAGATTTTAGTCTGGGCACGCCAGATATGTGTCCCAAGGGTGTCTGATCGGGAGCCATTGGCATCTCACCAGCCTTCAGATTCTGCTATAAGTATAGCACACATTTAAACATTTGAACTACAAATCTTACATTGACTTGGGGGGACGGATTTGATACCATGCCTTAATGAATTGGTCTTGACAGGAAGGGGGTCATACACGTGAGTTCAATAATTAACAATAGAGGTTACGATCCAACAGAAGCGGGACCTATCAAATACCGCACCGGACTGCATTGGGTTATTGTTCTCGGGCCCGCACTCCTCATGGGTCTCGCTGGAATTTCAATTCCATCAAAAGGCACCAATGCCTTTATGCTTCTTGTTGCCGCAACCATTTGGGGAATCCTTGCCTCTATAAGCCTCCGCACCTCAGAAATATTGCTTACAAGAGACCGGATTCTCTCAAAAATAGGCTTTCCGTGGCGAAGATCCCATGACTTCCCTTATGAAAATATTACGGGTGTCGACATCTATCAACCCACCCTCGGGAAAATACTCGATTTCGGCAAAGTCACCATTCTCCTCGAAGGGAGAAAGAAAAAGTCCTTTAGGATGGTGAATGCCCCCCTTACGTTCAAAAAAGAGCTTTCCCTATACAGGCAGGAACTCTTGGAGCGGGGAGACCAGAAGGAATAATAGTATTGCCATGAATCAAATATATTACAGGGCATCCGGCACACCGGACCACCAACAGGTGCAGGCATGGACATAAAACAGAAGGCCTCTCTGACAGCAATGTCGTCGGCCTTTATCCTCGCAGGCAGTAAATTCTCTGTTGGTTGTTTCTCCGGCTCCATGACAGTAATCTCCTCCGGCCTTGACAGTCTTCTCGATGTGTTCATGTCTACGATCAACCTCTTTGCCATCACCAAGGCAGCGAAGCCTCCTGATAAGGAACACCCTTACGGCCACACCAAAATTGAGGATATGGCTGCCGTGGTGCAGGCGCTGATAATTGTCTTCAGCGGATCTATGATCGTGTACAAGGCAATCGACAAGTTCGTACAGAAAACACCTATCGCATATTCCGGTCTCGACCTCGGAGTGATGGTGCTCTCCCTTGCCTTCAGTTTTTTCATTGTGATTGTATTGAAAAGGGTCGCACTGAAAACCTCCTCAAACCCCCTCCATGCCGATGCCCTCCATTACACAAGTGACCTCTATTCCAATTCCGGGGCAATTATTGCAATAATTCTAACCCATTATACGGGCAAAACCTCTTTTGACCTCCTCTTCGCCATTATTGTAGGTCTCATCATCATTTATTCGGCAACAAGGATTCTGAGGGACGGTATATGCGGTCTCATGGACAGCAGTATTCCGGAGAAAACGGAGAATCAGATAAAAGAGATCATCATTGCACTGCCCTTTCCCTATGCAGGCTTCCACAAACTGAGAACCCGTTTTTCGGGGAGCAAAAAGTATCTGGACCTCCATCTCCTTACTTGCAGAAAAGCTAACATCGGTGAGGCCCACGAGTTGTCCAACGCCCTTGAAGGAAGAATTGACAACCTGAAAATTACCATAGACGTGACGATTCACATAGAGCCTTGCAAAGAGGAGTGCGGCCTTACGGAAGATACCTGTGCAGTCTACAAAACAAAAAACTGTTGAAAAATTATTCTGTTTGTATTACTATTGTATTTTAAGCCATTCGGGAAACCTAAAGTTATCCACATATGTTGAAATAATGTTGAAAAAGAAGTAAAGTAATGGATGATATCTTCTCCCTGATAAAACCTAAGATTGCGAGCATAATCAACGAAGATAGTTATAAAACGTGGATTGAGCCTATACAATTTGCTGACTATAGAGACGGAAAATGCTTTATTGTAGTACCTAACACCTTTTTCCGGGATTGGATTATTGAAAACTTTGAGCAGATTTTAACAACCCTCATAAAGGATGTCACAAAGTCTGATACAAAAATTGAATACATACTCAAAAAGGAGGAGAAAGCAGAGGAAAAGAAGGGTGTTGTTGTTAAAAAACCCCTGAAGTATAACATATTTAACCCCCGTTATACTTTTGAGAATTTTGTGGTCGGCGCGAGCAATCAGTTTGCAAATGCTGCATGTCTCGCAGTCGCAACAAATCCAGGGAAAACTTACAACCCTCTTTTTATATATGGTGGTGTCGGTCTCGGCAAGACTCACCTCCTCAATGCAATCGGAAACTTTTTAATAAAACATAACAATACAAGCGCTGATCGCATTTGTTACATTACCGCTGAAGTATTTACAAATGAACTTATAAATTCTCTACGCTATGAAAAAATGGAAGACTTTAGGAACAGATTTAGAAAAATGGATATTCTTTTGATAGACGACATACAATTTATTGCAGGAAAAGAAAGGACCCAGGCGGAGTTTTTTCACACCTTTAATGCCCTCTATGACAACATGAAACAGATAGTTGTGACAAGTGATAAATTTCCGAGGGATATTGAAAATTTTGAGGAAAGATTAAGATCCCGCTTTGAATGGGGACTCATTGCAGATATTCAGTCCCTTGATCTTGAAACAAAGGTGGCTATTCTTAATAAGAAGGCCGAATATGAAAATGTAGAACTTCCCCTTGACGTGGCGTTCTTTATTGCATCAAATGTGGATGATAATGTCCGCTCTCTTGAGGGTTCCCTTACAAGAATAGTAGCCTTTTCCTCCCTGAAAGGGACAACTATCACCATTGACCTTGCCCGCGAGGTTATGGGCCATCTTATTAAAGAGAAGAAGAAAGAAATAACAATCGACTTGATTATTGAAGAGGTTTCTTCATACTTTTCAATAAAGATATCGGATATTAAATCAAATAAACGGGTAAGATCCATTCTTACCCCTCGCCAGGTTGCTATGTATCTTTCAAGAAAATTGACAGATTCCTCTCTTGTTGGTATTGGCGAGAAATTTGGCGGAAAAGACCACGCTACAATACTTCATTCCATAAAAAAGATAGAAGATGAACAAAAGATTAAAAAAGATTTGAAAAGAGCTGTTGAAAACATCGAATCCAGGATTAAATCAACATGATCACACAATTATTTAACAGCCAATTTTTTTTATTATGTGTGTACCTCATTGAATATACAGATGTAAAAAATGTTTTCCACAAATTAACATACATTATTATTATGAAGAGAGGTATATATGAATATAATAATAGATAAGAACCTTATTTATAATCCCATCTCAAAGTTGGTAGGCATTACAGAAAAAAGATCACTCATGCCCATACTCTCCAATATATTAGTTGAATTTGGCAAAGATAATATGAAACTTTACTCAACAGATCTTGAATTAAGCGCAATAACCAAAATCAATTTTCAAACAGATGAAGAAAAAAGGTTTGTAGTTCATGGAAAGAAATTTCTTGAGATTTTAAGAGAAATGGAAAGCGGTAATATAAATCTTGAAATAAAGGAAAATACTCTAACAATGAGACAAGGTCAGACAGAGATTGTATTAAGTCTCCAGGACCCTGAAGAATTTCCTGAAGTGAAAGAGATTGAAGGATATGAAGAATTCTATATGGATAATAGGGTGTTACAGGAAATGACAAACAAAGTAAGTTTTGCCATTTCAAATGATGAAACACGATATATACTTACCGGCATGCATCTTCGAGGAATAGAAGGGAAGATTATTGTTGTGGGAACAGATGGTTTCAGAATGGCCTTGTATCAGAAAGAAGTCGAAGATTTAAAAGGTTTTAAAGGAATAACAATACCCAAAAGGTCTATATCAGAAATAGAAAGAATAATAGGCGATAGTGAAAAGGTGAAGTTGCGTATTGATGAAAAGCATGTTCAATTCAGTACAGACAATGTAATAGTTGTGTCAAGGATTATTGAAGGAAATTTTCCTGATTATGATAATGTGATACCTCAGCAAAGCACAAATATAGGAACTTTAAACAAAGAACAGTTTATGAAGGGACTGAGACGCGTTTCTGCAATAATAGGTCGGTCAGAACCTATAAAGATGACCTTGTCAGCAAATAAAATGGAGATAGAAGCTGAGTCTGACATGGGTCACGCACAGGAAAGTATAGATATAGAATATGAGGGAGAAGTAATAATCATGAACTTTAATGTAAAGTTTTTATTAGATATCGTATCTCACATAGAGGGGGATTCAATAACATTAAAGGTACCGCCTGCATACGGCGCCGTGCTTTTTGAAGAAAAGGACAGTTCAGAATACTACAAAAATATTGTTATGCCTATAAGGGTCTGAGATGAGAGAATACGAAGCGGAAAGTATTAAGATATTAGGCGGCCTCGATGCAGTAAGGAAGGTTCCGTCTATGTATATAGGAAATACGGGTGTTGGTGGTCTTCACCACCTTGTATATGAGCTTGTTGATAATAGCGTAGACGAGGCTCTGGAAGGATATTGTAATAAGATACAGATTACTATTAACAGAGATGGCAGTGTTACCTGTGAAGATAATGGAAGGGGAATACCCGTAGCAATGCACATTGAAGAAAATATGCCTGCCCTTGAAGTTGTTCTTACAAAACTCCACGCAGGCGGCAAATTTGACAAAGATACCTATAGATATTCTGCCGGGCTGCACGGAGTAGGTCTTTCCGTAGTAAATGCCCTCTCAGAATATCTTGAGGTGGAAGTGAGGCGTGGAGGAAAGGTTTATTATCAGAAGTATGAAGGCGGAGCAAAGGTAACTGAACTGAAAATTATAGGAGATACGGAAAAAACGGGCACAAAGGTAAGATTTAAGCCTGAAGAGACGATATTTGAGACCACTGAAATAAGTTATGAAATTATTGCCCACAGGATGAGGGAAATATCCTTTCTAAATAATGGCATACATATTATTGTGATCGATGAAAAGAAAGGGAAAAGGCAGGATTTTAGGCACGAAGGAGGCATAAAGGCCTTTGTAAAATATCTGAATACCAACAAGAGTGTGCTCTTTGATGAACCCATACACATAATCAGTGAAAAACAACCCCTTGATTTTATTGAGGTGGCAGTTCAGTACAACGACGGATATAATGAAAACATCTACAGTTTTGTAAACAACGTTAATACCCAGGAAGGCGGCACCCATGTATCCGGTTTCAGAAGTGCATTTACAAGAAGTATAAACAACTTCATTCAGACATGCACAACCTTGAAATCAAAAGAAAATATCTCCGGCGATGATGTAAAAGAAGGAATGGTGGTGGTAATAAGTATTAAGTTGCAAAATCCTCAGTTTGAGGGACAGACAAAAGGGAAGCTTGGTAATAGTGAGGTTAAGGGTCTTGTTGAATCGGTTCTTAATGAAAAACTTACTGAATATTTTGAACTTCATGAGGGCGTTGCAAAGGCTATTATTAATAAGGCGCTCGAAGCAAAAAGGGCACGGGAAGCAGCAAAAAAGGCAAAAGAGCTTGTAAAAAGCAAAAGCCTTCTTGAGACCGGCGTATTACCCGGTAAACTTGCTGATTGTCAGGAAAGCGATCCGGAAATATGCGAAATTTACATAGTTGAGGGCGATTCTGCAGGAGGCTCGGCAAAACAGGGAAGAGACAGGAAGACACAGGCAATACTGCCCCTGAAAGGAAAAATACTGAATGTTGAAAAATCAAGACAGGAAAAGATTCTTGCAAATCTGGAGATAAAGGCCATATATCTTGCCCTTGGAATAAATACCGAAAATATTGACAAACTCAGGTATCATAAAGTAATCATCATGACTGATGCCGATGTAGACGGTTCTCATATACGAACGCTCCTTCTCACCCTTTTCTACAGAAAGATGCCGGAACTCATAATGAACGGCTATATATATATTGCCCAGCCACCCCTCTACAAAATAAAGCATGGTTCTAAAGAGATCTATGCAAAAGATGAGGACGAATTTGAAAAACATATTATGACAAGGGGACTGGACAAGATACAGTGCTATATTGGGGAGAACAGAATAGAAGGAACGGTCCTGAAAGACAGCATAGAAAAAATCAGAAGCGTTGAACGCTATATGAGAGAAATGGGAGGAGCTGGTATCAGCAGAACCATAATGCTCGGGCTTCTGAGGGCAGAAATTTCACGGAGAGAAGATTTTGAAAAAGAGGATAAGCTTTTGAAAGTAAAGGAGTATGTGGATAATGAAGGCTTCGAAACAGAGCTGATTATCGATAGAGAACATAACCTGTTTTCCCTTTATGTGAAAAACCCTTTATCAAAAAAGGTAATCAATACCATTCAGATAGACTACGAAATGTGTACTCATGGAGATTACCTGGCCGCCTATAAGGCGTATAAACAGGCTCAGACCTTCTATGAAGAAGAGTTGCGGGTTATTAACGGCGCAGCAGAACACAGTTTCCTGAATGCCGACGGTTTACTCGGTTTTATTAATAATGTAGGTAAAGACGGCATCACCATACAAAGATATAAAGGTCTTGGTGAAATGAATCCGGAACAGCTATGGACAACCACCATGGATCCGGAAAGGAGAAGCCTCCTTAAGGTATCTATTGAGGATGCGGTGGAAGCAGATCAGGTGTTTACGGTTCTCATGGGAAGCAACATAGAAACAAGAAGACTTTTTATCGAAACCAATGCCTTGAACGTAAGAAACCTCGATATATGATCGTAATTGGTATAACGGGTATCATAGGAAGCGGAAAAACCACTGTTTCAGGCATATTGAACCAGAATGGATTTGCAGTAATAGATCTTGACAGCCTCGCGAAGCAGGTTAGTGATACAGACGAGGTTAAAGGAGACATTAGAAAAGTTTTTGGCAGGGAATATATACGGGAGAACAACTCCCTTGACGTGGAGAAGATGAGGGATCTGGTTTTTAACAACGAGGAACGCCTGAAGACCCTCGAAGGTTTAATACATCCACGGATTATCGCCGAGATGGAAAGAGAATTGTCTTTCCAAAAGGCTGAAGGGGCTAATGCTGTAATTGTTGACGGACCGCTGATCTTTGAAACCGATCTTCACAAAAGGCTTGATAAGATTGTTGTCGTGTCCGCTGACATTGACGTAATAAAAGAAAGACTCATAAAAAGAGGTATGAATAAGGAAGATATTGGGAGGAGAATATCCCACCAGATACCATTAAGGGAAAAAGAGAAAGCGGCACACTATGTTCTCTATAATAACGGCACAGAAGATGACCTCAAAAAAGAAATAATGATCCTCTTGGACAGGATCAAAACATGGGAGGTAAGCGATACATGCACCTTAACGATTTAAAAAGGAAACGGATTGGAGAGCTCACACAGATCGCCAAAGATCTGAACATAGATAATGCCGCCGGACTGAGAAAGCAGGAACTTATTTTTGCAATTCTCCAGGCATTTGTTGATAAGAATGAGTCTGTTTATGGAGAAGGGGTACTGGAAGTCCTTTCAGAGGGATTCGGGTTTTTGAGGTCTACAGACTCAAATTATCTGCCCGGTCCTGACGATATCTATATATCGCCATCCCAGATAAAGCGGTTTGGCCTGAGGACCGGAGATACTACATCGGGCCAGATAAGACCGCCAAAGGACAATGAGAAGTATTTTGCCCTCCTGAAGGTTGAGACCATAAACTTCGATGATCCGAGCGTGGCAAAAGACAAGATCATTTTTGACAATCTTACCCCTATTTATCCTAATGAGAGGATAGAGCTTGAGACAAAAAGCGATAACCTGTCAACGCGGGTTATGGACCTCTTTACCCCTATCGGGAAAGGACAGAGAGGGTTGATTGTGGCCCCGCCGAGAACAGGAAAGACCATGCTCCTCCAGCATATTGCAAACAGCATTACGAAAAATCATAAAGAAGTACACCTTATTGTGCTCCTCATAGACGAGAGACCTGAAGAGGTTACGGACATGATGAGATCTGTCAACGGGGAAGTTATCAGCTCGACCTTTGATGAGCCTGCCACACGGCACGTTCAGGTGGCGGAGATAGTGATTGAGAAGGCAAAACGACTTGTAGAGCATAAAAAGGATGTAGTAATACTCCTCGACAGCATTACAAGGCTCGCAAGGGCGTATAATACGGTAGTGCCTTCAAGCGGGAAGATACTGTCGGGCGGAATAGATGCATCGGCAATGCAGAAACCGAGAAGGTTTTTTGGTGCTGCAAAGAACATAGAGGAAGGAGGCAGCCTTACCATCGTGGCAACAGCCCTCATAGACACCGGAAGCAGGATGGACGAGGTTATCTTTGAAGAATTTAAAGGTACGGGCAATATGGAGATTTATCTCGACAGAAAGCTCGCCGAGAAAAGGGTTTTTCCTGCAATCGATATCAACAAGTCGGGCACCAGAAAAGAGGAACTCCTCCTCGAGAACGGCGACCTGTCAAGGATATGGCTGCTAAGAAAGGTGCTGCAGCCAATGAACCAGGTGGAAGCCATGGAGTTTCTCCTGGAAAAGCTTGCAGATGTTGATTCAAATAAAGACTTTTTATATTCAATGAGCAAAGGAGGATAACATGAAAAAAGGCATACACCCTGACGTAAAGACTGCAATGGTAAAATGTGCGTGCGGTCACACCTTTGAGACCCTTTCAGTGAGAGAGAAGATAAGTGTGGAAATTTGCGCGAAGTGTCACCCCATTTTTACGGGAAAGGAAAAGCGTCTCGACTCAGCAGGACAGGTGGAAAAATTTGAAAGAAGGTATGGAAAGAAAACCGGCGCATAATGTTTGAAAGATTAGAAGAATTAGAAAAGCGCTTCCACGAAATCGAAGAAGAGATGGCACGGCCGGAGTCGATTGCCAACATGGAAGTTTATAAAAAACTTGCCAGAGAACGGACCGAGACTAAAGAAGTTGTCGATATTTATAAGGTGTGGAAGAAGAGCAAAGAAGAGGGTGAAAAGATCGCCGAGATGGTTCAGGCGGAGACTGACGAGGATTTAAAGGCCCTTGCAAGGGAAGAGGCCGTGGTTTTAGAAAAGGAGCAGGAAGACCTTGAAAGCGAGCTGAGGGAAAAGCTTCTTAAGAAACACGAGACCTCTTCAAAAAGCACCTTTCTCGAGATCAGGGCAGGCACAGGCGGCGGAGAAGCAGCGCTTTTTGCCCGGGACCTTTTAACCATGTATGTGAAGTATGCAGAAAAGATGAAATGGAAGGCAGAACTCATGGAGGCAAGCACATCGGACCTGGGCGGCCTCAAGGAAGCCATAATGGTGTTTGAGAGCAGGGATGCCTACAATATGCTCCGCTACGAAAGCGGAGTCCATAGGGTACAAAGGGTCCCCCTCACTGAGGCCCAGGGAAGGATACACACCTCCACAGTAACCGTAGCGGTCCTTCCTGAGCCGGAAGAGCTCGAGCTGACCATTAGTCCCGACGAGATGAGGATCGATGTTTTCAGGTCAAGCGGTCCCGGAGGCCAGCATGTGAATACCACCGATTCTGCGGTAAGGATTACCCATCTTCCCACGGGCCTTGTGGTCACCTGCCAGGATGAAAAGTCTCAGCACAAGAACAAGGCAAAGGCAATCAGAGTGCTCCGGGCACGATTGAAAGAGAAGATGGAAGCGGAAAAAGAGCAGGAGATCTCTGATGAACGGAGAAAACAGGTCGGAACAGGTGACAGAAGTGAACGGATAAGAACCTATAATTTTCCCCAGGGGAGGGTCACAGACCATAGGGTCGGCCTCACCCTCTACAAGCTGCAGGATATTTTGAACGGTGAACTGGATGGTCTTATAACTCCCATCACCGCCCATTTCCAGTCGGAATCCTTAAAAAAAGGGTAAAGAATCCTTGCGCATTAAAGACATCGCCGCACAGTCAGGGAAGGTTGAGGGTTTGGACATTATCAATATCTTCTCCTTTGTCCTCTCAATGAAAAAAGAAGAAATACTGATGAATCCCGAAAGGGAGATAGAGGCTGAAAAGGCCCGATCCATAGAGAGGCTCCTCGAAGAGAGGCGGTGTGGTAAGCCCCTTGCCTATATCCTGGGGGAGAAAGAATTTTTCTCCCATCCCTTTCTTGTCGATCAACGGGTTCTCATACCAAGGCCTGACACAGAGCTTCTTGTAGAAGAGGCGCTGGCCATACTGGATAAAAACCCCCTCATGGGCGCCATTATGGATATGGGCACAGGCTCAGGCATCATAGGGGGCACTATTGCGAGAATTGCAGAAAAGCACGTGCTATGTGTCGATATTTCAAGAGATGCCCTCTCTGTGGCAGAGAAAAACAGCCGCACAGCAGGGGTTTCAGGAAGGCTCTCGTTCCTCTGCTCCGACCTCTTCGCGGGAATAAAGAGAGAAACAAAATATGATATGATTGCTGCAAACCTCCCCTATGTGGCTCAAGGTGAGTGGGATTCCCTTATGAAAGATGTAAGGGAGTATGAACCCCGCCTTGCCCTTCTCGGAGGAGGAGACGGACTTGATATATACAGGAGATTTACAGCGGATTTGCCGGATTATCTCAAGGATGACGGTTATGTGCTCTGCGAGATCGGCGGGGAAGAGCAGGCGATAAAAATGGCGCATCTATTCGAATCAAGAGGGCTCAGGACAGCTATAAAGAGGGACTTGAGCCACAGGGAAAGGGTAATTATAGGATCATGGACAAGTTTGTTATAGAAGGCGGTGAAAGGCTAAAAGGAACGGTCAGGATAGGGGGATCAAAGAACGCGGTACTTCCCCTCCTTGCAGCAACGATTCTGCAAAAGGGTATTTACAGGATAGGGAATGTGCCCCGCCTCAGAGATGTGGAAACCATGATAAAGCTGATCAATATCCTTGGCGGGAAAACGAAATGGATCGAAGAGCACCGCCTGGAGGTTGACACGGGACAGCTTGAAAACCATGTAGCCCCTTACGAGATTGTGAAGGAGATGCGGGCTTCCGTACTTGTTCTCGGTTCCCTCATAGGGGGTCTTCGCCGGGCAACCGTTTCGTATCCAGGGGGATGCGCCATAGGGGAGCGGCCCATAGATCTCCACCTGAAAGGGCTTTCCATGCTTGGCTGTGATGTGCATATCAGGGAAGGCTATGTGGATGTTACTGCGAAGCACATGAAGGGCGCGCGGATTATCTTCGACACAGTAACCGTGGGAGGCACAGAGAATATCCTCATGGCAGCAGTGCTTGCGCCAGGAGAGACCATCATAGAGAATGCGGCCCGTGAACCGGAAGTGATCGACCTTGCCTTAATGCTGAAAAAAATGGGGGCCAGAATAACCGGCGAGGGCACAGAGGTAATTAAGATAAAGGGTGTTGACCAGCTTACTCCCTGTGATTATGAAGTGATTCCTGACAGGATTGAAACAGGCACCTTCCTGGCTGCATGCGGGATCACGAGGGGGAGCATCACCATTGAAAAATGTAACCCCTCACACATAAAGGCAATAATAGACAAACTAAGAGAGACCGGGATGGAAATTATTGAAGAAGGGGAGACCATCAAGGCCCTCATGACGAAAAAGAAGCCCACTGCAGTCGATATTACGACCATGCCCTACCCGGGTTTTCCTACGGACATGCAGGCCCAGATGATGGCCCTTATGAGTATCTCCCGCGGGGTGAGTGCAATAAGGGAAACCATATTCGAGAACCGTATGATGCACGCCGCGGAGTTGAGGCGCATGGGGGCAGACCTCAGGGTAATAGGCAATACAGCCATTGTAAAGGGCGCCAAGATGCTCTCAGGGGCAAAGGTGATGGCAACGGACCTCAGGGCAAGCGCATCCCTTATTATCGCAGGACTCGCCGCCTACGGCACCACAGAGGTATCAAGGATATACCACATCGACAGGGGATACGAATCCATTGAAGAAAAGCTGAGGGGCCTCGGGGCAAAGATAGAAAGGAGTAAGGAGCAGGGATGAAAACATGGAACCTTGATCATGAGTTTGATGATTTTATTGCCTTCATCCTGGAGGGGAGAGCCCGGAGAAAAGGCAGCATAAAGGGTGTTGTTGAGGACATAAAGAACGCGCTGCTGGAGAAAAAGGAAGCAGCCCTCATTGATTTTTCAAAGAAATGGGACGGCTGGACAATGGACCACCCCCTGAAGCTCTCTTCAGAAGAGATAGCTGAAGCCGCTGCTGCAATACCAAAGAAAGACCTTGCTGTGCTCAAGGGCATGATAAAAAACGTAAGAGCCTATCACCGGACCCAGAAAGGTCCCCGGAGGGTTTTTAAAGGAAAGGGTCTCATCGTAAAGGAAGAATTTGTGCCTGTAGAAAAGGCCATGGTATATGTGCCGGGAGGAACCGCACCATACCCTTCTTCTGTGATTATGGGTGTCGTGCCCGCACAGCTCGCGGGCGTGAAGGAGATTTACGTTGCAACTCCTTCAAAAAACGGCATTATAAACCCTTACATACTGGCTGCATGCGCCCTCCTCAATATCAATGATGTCTACAGAATCGGCGGCGCTCAGGCCATATATGCATTCTCTTACGGCATAGGGAGTGTCCCGAAAGTGGACATGATCGTAGGCCCGGGCAATGCCTACGTGGAAGAGGCAAAGAGGGATGTATACGGAAGGGTAGGCATAGATATGCTCGCAGGTCCTACAGAGCTTATTATCCTCTGCGCCGAGCCATTTTCCCCGCAGGCCCTTGCATGGGACCTCTTCTCCCAGGCAGAGCATGACGAGATGGCGATGGTTGGCCTCTTTTCTCCATCAAAGGCGCATATCAGCGAGGTGCAGAATGCCATTGACAATGCCCTTTTGTCGAACCCGAGAAAAGATGTTATTGAAAAGGCTCTGAAAGAAAACGGTTTTCTCGTACACTACAGGGACAGATCGCGGGCAGTGGAGGCAATCAATATGATTGCCCCTGAACATATGGAGCTCATAGGGGCCGAAGAGGAAGAAGCCAACATTCTCTATCCCGGCATCCTTTATGTAGGTCCCCACACGCCTGTTGCCCTTGGAGACTACTATATCGGGACAAACCATGTTCTGCCCACAGGCGGGGCCGGGAGATTTACCGCAGGCCTTTCTGTAGACAGGTTTACCAAGAGAAAGGTCGTGGTAAAGGTAGAGAAGGAGTTTCTCGACAGATATGGAGACAGCGCAATAAGGCTGTCACAGATCGAGGGGCTTTATGCCCACGGAGAATCAATAAAGGCAAGAAAGGAGCTGTTATGAAACTGAAAATAGGGTTGCCAAAAGGGAGCCTGCAGGAAACAACCTTTAAGCTCTTCAAGAACGCAGGATATGCAATAAAGCTTCTTGAAAGGTCCTACGTACCGGTTATCGATGATCCTGAGCTTGAAGGTCTTGTGATCAGGGCCCAGGAGATGGCGAGATATGTAGAGGACGGCATACTTGATATGGGCATCACGGGATATGACTGGGTCCTCGAACAGGATGCGAAGGTGGTCGAGCTTGTTCGACTTAAATATGGAAAAGTGGGCTTCAGAGGCGTGAAATGGGTTATCGCAGTGCCTATGGATTCCCCCATTAAGAGCGTTGAGGACTTAAAAGGCAAGAAGATTGCCACTGAGCTTGTGAGCTATACGAAAAGATACTTGAAAAAGAGGGGCATAGAGGCAAGCATTGAGTTCTCATGGGGGGCCACGGAGGTCAAGCCGCCGCTCCTTGCTGATGCGATTATAGAGGTCACCGAGACAGGGGCCTCCCTTAAGGCAAATAACCTCCGTATCGTGGATACGATCCTCGAATCGGAAACCGTTTTGATTGCAAACAAGGCTGCATGGAAAGATGAGTGGAAAAAAAGGAAGATGGAGAATATAATGATGTTGTTAAAGGGTGCGCTTCTCGCAGAGGAGAAGGTCGGACTCAAGATGAATGTGCCGAAAAGCAGGCTCGCAAAGGTAACGGACATCCTCCCATCCCTCCAGACGCCGACGGTTTCCAACCTTTCCGACAAGGATTGGGTAGCCATAGAGGTGATTATTGACGAGAAGGTGGTGCGGGATATCATCCCTGACCTCAAGAGGGCGGGGGCACAGGGCATTGTGGAGTATCCTTTAAACAAAGTTATACCCTAAGGGGGAACATATGGGCAGAGAAGCGACGGTAACGAGGGAGACAAAAGAGACGACCATTACGGTGCGGATCACTATAGATGGGGAAGGTCGGTCCAGCGTGTCAACGGGGATTCCTTTTTTCGACCACATGCTCCACCTCTTTGCGCGGCACGGGTTTTTTGACCTTGAGATCACCGCAAAGGGGGATATCGAGGTAGATTACCACCATACCGTAGAAGATGTGGGCATTGTCATGGGCAGGGCGTTCAAAGAGGCCCTGCAGAATTTTGAAGGGTTGAAACGATACGGCCATGCGGTAATCCCCATGGATGAGTCCCTTGCCATGGTGGCGATAGACTTGTGCGGGAGACAGGCCTTTGTGTGGAAGGGGGATATACAGGGAAGGGTAGGCCCCTTTGATGTTGAGGCGGTGAAGGAGTTTTTTAAGGCCTTTGTAAGTGAGGTCAGGTGCAGCCTCCATGTAAACCTGCTTTATGGCGAGAACCTCCACCACAAGGTAGAGGCCATATTCAAGGCCTTTGGAAGGGCGATGAATGGTGCGGCAACAAAGGATGAACAGGTAAAAGGGGCGCTTTCCACGAAAGGGATTCTATGATCGCAATTGTTGATTACGGAATGGGAAATCTTAAGAGCGTAACCAACGCCTTTCAGAAGCTCAAGGCTGATGCAGTCATTACCCGGGATAAAAAGGTGATAGAAGAGTCAAAGGCAATTGTACTCCCCGGTGTCGGGGCCTTCGGTAAATGCATTGAAAACCTGCAAAAGTTCGATCTTCTTGATTTCATAAAAGACCAGATCATGAAGGACAAGCTCTATCTCGGCATATGTCTCGGCATGCAGATACTCTTTGAATCAAGCGAAGAAGCCCCCGGCGTAAAGGGTATGGGGTTTGTCAAGGGCACGGTCCCGAGATTCAGCAGCGACCTCAAGGTGCCCCATATGGGCTGGAACAGCATAGAACGGGTAAAAGGCGCTGACGTTCTCGACGGCATAGATGACGGGGAGTTTTTCTATTTTGTCCACTCCTACTACTGCCTCCCCGAGGAGGATGTAGTAGCCACAAAGACGTCCTACGGCATTGACTTTGCCTCTTCCATACAGAAAAATCGCGTCTTCGCCTGCCAGTTTCACCCGGAGAAGAGCCAGAAGAAGGGGCTCGCACTTCTCCAGAATTTCCTGCATCTTGCGGAGTAGTGGGGGCCGATTTGCCTTCGGCTACAGCTTCGGTATCTTTGTTGTCAGCTTCCTTGACGTACTTCGTCTCGTAAGCCCTCAGTTTCTTTCCGGTTCAGTTAAAAGCCCAATATTACCTCTCTATATCTTATGGTCGGCATCCATGAGTCTTTTTATGCAGATTCTTCGGTTTGCAGTATATTCCGGTAACCTCAATATAAAAGATACCACATTGTTGCCGGATGGAGTGCCGGGAGCCGTCCAAGAATATCAACTTGTTTAGCTTAGCAACTGAGGACGTACTTCGTCTCAATGAATTCATTAGCACAAATATTCATAGGGTGTGGTATATTATATATCGAGAAAGCTATGGTAGAAGGGAGGCGCTGAGGCATGGAGACGATAAAACAAGAGGCGATCAAGGCAATTTCAAAACTGCCTGAATCTGCCAACATCGATGACATCATGTATGAACTTTATGTGATTGATAAGGTCAGCATGGGTAGAGAAGCAGTGGAAAACGGAGATTCAATTTCTGCGGAAGAATTAAGGAGAGAGATACAGTCTTGGTAAGGGTCAAAACCGGCCAAACTTGATTTAAAGCAAATCCATGACTTCATTCAATACCCAAACAAGATCGAGATTCTTGCATTAATTCACTACCTAATTTCACGCATGTGCAAGTTCACGAATAGCTACAAGTCTTTGACCGATGGTCTTTTCCGCTATTTTTAGGTCGTAGGCTGCCTGCAGGTTAATCCAGTGTTGAGGGGTTTGGCTGAATGCCTTGCCAAAAAGCAGGGCCATTTCAGCGGTGACAGGGCGTTTTCCTTTGACTACATGAGAAATTCTCATGGCTGACAGTCCCATGGCGCGGGCAAATTCGGCCTGGGAAATCCCCAGTTCGTCCAAGATCTCTTTGAGAAATTCCCCCGGATGAATCGGCGGTAAATTGTTTTTCGGATTCATGGAGCTACCTCCTTAGCGATCTCGGAATCCGCAAACGTTCTAATCATTGGAATAAATATAAACAAATTGTTTACAAATGTCAAGGAGATGTAGTGGGCGGAAAACCCCCACTTTTTATTTGCAGATTCCCCTGCGATGTCCTATAATTACCTGAAATTGTTCGTTGGTTTGTACGCAAAACCGCGGTTGTAGTTAACAACGCTTAGAGTTAACGTTATTCAGAGAATTGAGGGAGGGAAATCCATGGACAAGAAAAAGCTTTGTTGGATGATGGGGGAGTTCTGGTTGCCGTTTTTATAGCAGCAAATTGCGGCTGGTGCGCAAATGCGGCTGACAGCGCGAGGGAAGCGATCAAGCTTGGTATGCACGAGCGTGCTCTTAAGATACTCAACGCCAGGCTGGACGAAAAGCCGAGCGATGTGGATGCGCACCTTGCCCTGGCCGAGTGTTATTTTGCCATGCGGGATTTCAGCGCTGCCGACACCTCTCTCGACCGAGTGCTGGTGCTGAAGCCAGGATATACCTATCAGGTTGGTTCTGCTTACCATTCCGCCGGTGAGAGGGCTATGCGGAATAATCGACTGGCTGAGGCGAAGATGCTCTATGACAAGGCGATCGCCAATGCCCCTGCTTTCAAAAAGCAAGTGGCCGGCAAGTACATGATTATCGGTAATGGATTGTTGGCACAAGGGCAGATTAATGAAGCGCTTATGGCCTATTACCAAGAAGTCAGCATAAACCCCAAAGCAAACAGAAATGAAATCGCAGAACGGCTGTTTAATCGAGGCAAAAACTATTTGGGCAGCAATGATGCGATGGCCGAAAATTTGTTCTCACGTGCCAGTTCTATTGACAGTTCATATGCCGGCAAAGTAAGTCAAGCTAAAAATGATTACGCGCAGTCACTGCTTGCTCGGGCAAAAGCCAGCACAAAAGAAAGCGAGAAAGAAGAACTCAAAAAACTTGCAGTAAAATATGGTGTTTCACTTGAAAAAGCAAACAAGGAAGTTCCTTCACGTCAATGACACCAAGTCGGAAAAACAAAAACAGTTTTCGGCAAAGGCACCGAGGGTGATACCGCAGTTCGTGCTGTCGAA